>CAIXQT010000309.1 GCA_903921665.1 uncultured Opitutia bacterium | reverse complement strand
CTGCGGCGGTAGAGCTCGTCGCCCTTACCGAGGTCCCAGGTCGTGCTCGGATAGGGGGCGTCGACCACGATGCCTTTATAGAGGCTTTCGGGTTGGTAAGGTCTCACGCTTGGTCCGCCCAGTTTCTCAGCGAGCAGGCCCGATACGGCGAGCGCTTGGTCGCGGATCTGTTCCGATGTCAGGCGTACGCGGGGGCCGCGGGCGAGCAGGCGGTTCTCCGGGTCGCGGGCATAGAGTTCGGGCGAGGCGTCGCTGGTCTGGCGGTAGGTCGAGGAGGTGACCACCTTGAGGAAGAAGTCTTTCACGTCCCAGCCGCGGTCGACGAAATCGCGCGCCAACGTATCGAGCACCTCAGGATGGCTCGGCCATTCGCCTTGGGTCCCGAAGTCCTCGACAGTTTTCACCAGGCCGACACCGAAGAGCTGGGCCCAGAAACGATTCACCACCACGCGGGCGGTGAGCGGGTGCTGGGGCTGCAGGAACCAACGCGCCAGGCCGAGGCGGTTTTTCGGGGCGTCGGCGGGCCAAGGCGCGATCAGCTGTTCGGGGACGCCGGCGTCGACCTTCTCACCGAGGGCGTCGTAGGAGCCGCGATTCAGCACGTAGGCTTGGCGGGGCTTCGGCATCTCTTCCATCACCATCGTCGTGGGCAGGGTGCGGACGAAGGCGAGGCGCTCGGCCCAGAGCGTGTCGCGTTCGGTCTGCAGGGCCTGGAGACGTCCCGTGTGACGTCGGGCGATGCTGCGGTCGGCCGCGACCCGCTGTTCGGGGGTGAGCTTATCGGCCGACTGCAGCCAGTAGGCGTGGCGGATCTGCGCGGGTTTGAGGACGGAGGGGTAAGTGCGGAAGCCGCTGACCTCGCCGTCGAAGGGCTTGGCCTTGCCGTCGGCGCCGAGCAGCCAGTCGCGTTTGGCGGGGGCACCGGACACGCCGTCATGGCGGATCTGCGTGCGCACTTCCTCGCCGTCGACGAACAACGCGATCGTCGAAGCGTTTTCCGCACCTTGGATGTGCACGGAGACCTGATGCCAGTTTCCGGGGCGGATCTTCGCGCCGACCGTGCGGACAATCGTCGCGTAAGCCGGGTAGCGCTGGCTGGCGGCCCACTCCAGTTCGTCGCCGACAAGGCGCAGTTCCCGGCCGTTGCCGTAGCCGACCCCGGCGACGTTGCCTGAACGGTCCAGCGCGCTGATGATCGGGGCGTCAGGTGAGGCCGTCTTCGCCTTGAACCAGACGGAGAGGGTCGTGCCGCGTTTGGGGTCCACATCGGCGTCCTTGGCGAGGAGGCGGGCTTCGGTCGTCTTCGCCGGCTTCGGCGTCTTGGGCAGAAGCTTGGCGTCCTCGGCGGTCAGGCGCGCACGCAGGTCGGCGGGGATGGACGCCGGCTCGGGCCATGCGCTTAGGGCGATGTCGATCGCCTTGAGGCGCTCATCCATCTCGTGGCGGCGCTTTATCTGCTCAGGGGTCGGCGTGACGAGCAGGGGCACCGCGTTGGCGATGCGTCCGTCCTCGCCGTGCTCGTGCACGTTGTTGAAGAACGCGAACATCCGGTAGTAGTCCTTCTGAGTGATCGGATCGTACTTATGGTCGTGGCAGCGGGCGCATTCGGTCGTCAGGCCGAGCAGGGCGGTGCTCGTCGTGCGCACGCGGTCGGCGACGTATTCGACGCGGTATTCCTCGTCGATGATGCCGCCTTCGCTGTTGATGACATGGTTCCGGTTGAAGGCCGTGGCCAACCTCTGGGCATCCGTCGGATTCGGCAGCAGGTCTCCGGCGAGCTGCTCGGTGATGAACTGGCTGAAGGGGGCGTTTTGGTTGAAGGATTCGATGACGTAGTCGCGCCAGCGCCACATCGAGCGGGCGGAGTCGTTGTTGAAGCCGTGGGTGTCGGCATAGCGGGCGACATCGAGCCAGTCCTGGGCGAGCCTTTCGCCGAAGCGGGGGGTGGCCAGGAGGCGTTGGGCGGCGGCGCGGTAGGCCGGTTCGCCTCGATTCGTCACGTCGGTTTCGAAGGTCGCGATCTCGTCGGGCGTCGGCGGCAGTCCGGTCAGGTCGAACGAGGCGCGGCGGAGCCAGGTGGCTGGCTTGGCTTCGGCGGAAGGCTGGAGTTTCTCGGCCTCGAGCTTCGCGAGGACGAAGCGATCGAAGGGCTCACGGGACCAGGCGGTATCGCTGAGCTTCGGCGCCGGGGCTTTCTCAGGCGGGACGAACGACCAATGCTTCTCGTAGGGTGCACCTTGGGCGATCCAGCGGCGGACGAGTTCGATCTGCGCCGTCGTGACCTTTCGGTTGGATTCAGGCGGCGGCATCTGCTCGTCGGCGTCATGCGAGAGCAGACGTTTCAGCATCTCGCTCTGCTCCGGCTTGCTCGGGACGACCGCGATGACGCCGTCGTGGGCCTTGATCGCCTCATCGCGGACGTCGAGCCGTAGGCCGGCCTCGCGATGCTTCGGGTCCTGACCGTGGCAGTAGAAGCAGTTCTCCGAGAGAATCGGCCGGATGTCGCGGTTGAAGCGGATATCCTCGGCGGAGAGAGCGGAAGCCGATAAAAGGATCAGGCAAAGATGACGGAACATGGGGAGGGCTAGGGCGAACTAGAGTATGGAGTATTGAGTATGGGGTATCTAGTGCCGGGCTGTTCAGGGTGTTTCATTCTTAGGTTCTGAATTCATTCTACCTTGGTCTGTGATGGCAGTCTCGTTTGTGGGGGCTGAAACGTGTGAGCATGCTTGCCCGGACTTAACTTCGATACTCCATACTCGATACTCTATACTCTCGTCGTCACGCGATTATGTCGCGGACGACATGCCCATGCACGTCAGTGAGTCGATAGTCGCGGCCCTGGAAGCGATAGGTGAGGCGTTCGTGGTCGAAGCCGAGGAGATGCATGATGGTGGCCTGCAGGTCGTGGACGTGGACCTTGTCCTTCACGCCACCAAAGCCCATCTCGTCGGTCTCGCCGAACTGGAAACCGCCCTTGACGCCGCCGCCGGCCATCATGATCGAGAAGCAATCGGGGTAGTGGTCGCGGCCGAGGACGTCGCCCTTGGCCGTACGGCCTTCGCGGAAAGGGGTGCGGCCGAATTCGCCGCCCCAGACGATGAGGGTGTCCTCGAGTAGGCCACGTTCCTTAAGGTCGTTGATCAGCGCGGCGACAGGCTTGTCGGTCGCGGCCATCTTGGCGGTGAGTCCACCGCGGATGTCTTCCTTCGGGTTGGTGCCGTGGAAATCCCAACCCCAGTCGAAGAGGTGCACGAAGCGCACGCCTTTCTCGACGAGTCGTCGGGCGAGGAGGCAGTTGTTGGCGAAGCTGGATTCGCCGGGCTTGGCGCCGTAGGCTTCGAGCGTCGTGGGCTTCTCCTTCGAGATGTCCATGACGTCCGGCACGCTGGTCTGCATGCGGAAGGCGAGTTCGTACTGGGCGATGCGCGTGACGGTCTCGGCGTGGCCGAGTTCGTCCTGCTGGCGCTGGTTGAGGTCCTTGAGCGCGTCGAGCGTGGCACGCCGGAGGTCGCGGGTCATGCCAGGCGGGTCGTTGGCGAAGAGCACCGGATCGCCCTTGCTGCGGCATTGCACGCCTTGGAAGACCGACGGGATGAAGCCGGAGCCCCAGCAGCCTTGGCCGCCGCTCGGCTGGACGCCGTTGGAAATCATGGTGACGAAACCAGGCAGATCCTGGTTCTCGGTGCCGAGGCCATAGGTGGCCCACGAACCCAACGACGGACGTCCCTGACGGTTGTGGCCCGTGAAGAGCAGGAGTTCGGCCGGCGCGTGGTTGAACTGATCCGTATGCATCGCCTTCACGATCGTGACCTCGTCGGCGATCTTCTGGAAGTTCGGCACGGCGTCGCTCATCCAGAGTCCGCCTTGGCCGTATTGCTTGAAGGTACGCGGGCTGCCCATGAGCTTCGGCACGCCGGTGGTGAAGGCGAAGGTGCGTCCTTTCAGGAATGAATCAGGGCAATCTTGGGTGCTGCGTTTGACGAGCTCTGGCTTGTGGTCGAAGATGTCCAGGTTGGGCGGGCCGCCCGACATGTGCAGGTAGATGACGCGCTTAGCCTTGGCCTTGAAGTGCGGCTTGCGCGGGGCGAGGGGGTTATCGTTAGCGGAAGGGGCGCCGAGGGCGTCCGCCTTCATTGCATGGAGGGCGATGGCGCCGAGGCTGAACTGACCGACGCTGCTAAGGAAGGTGCGGCGCGTCTGCAGGCTGAGTTGGGCTTCGCGGAGAGGGTTCATCTCGAAAAGGGGTAGGGTTAGGGGTAGGGGTGGGGGTAGGACCGATGGCTCAGCGACGCATGAGGAACTCGTCGAGGTTCATGATGACGCTGCTGACGGCGGTCCAAGCGGCGAGGGTGGGAACGTCGGCGCCTTTGTCGACCGGTCCGAGCGGGTCGGTGGCCATCTTCACGGCGAGCGCGGCGTCGGCCTTGTACTGCGCGATGGATCTCGTGAGCAGGGTCTTGAGCGTCGCCAGTTCGTTGGCATCCGGTTCGCGCGAGAGGCAGAGCGAGTAGGCGAAGCGCAGGCGCGTGTCATCGGTCGCTCCGCCTTCCTTGAGCAGACGACGGGCGAGGGCCTGGCTGGTCTCGACGAAGACAGGATCGTTGAGCGTCACGAAGGCCTGTAGCGGCGTATTGGAGCGGCCGCGGCGGACGACGCAGGTCTCGCGGTTCGGGGCGTCGAAGGTGGCGAAACTCGGATACGGCGTACTGCGTCGCGTGTCGGTGTAGAGGCTGCGGCGGTGGCGATCCTCGCCAGTGCTCGTAGCCCAGTCACCAGAGCCGCCGAAGGCGATGCTGAGGCCCATGTTCGGGCGGATCGGGCGGACCGGCGCGCCGTACATCTTCGAACTGAGGAGTCCGCTGACGGCGAGGGCCTGGTCGCGGAGCATCTCGCCGGACGGACGGAAACGCGGGCCGCGGGCGACGAAGCGGTTGTCGGGGTCGAGTTCGTTGAGCTTGCCGTTGCTGGCGGAAGATTGGCGATAGGCGCGGCTGTTCAGCAGGAGCGATAGCATCTTCTTCGTATCCCAGCCGGACTCGGTGAACTCGGCGGCGAGCCAGTCGAGCAGTTCCGGGTGGATGGGGAGGTCGCCTTGGCTGCCGAACTCTTCGCTCGAGCGGACGATGCCCACGCCGAAGACCGTTTCCCAGAGGCGGTTCATCGTCACGCGCGCGGTGAGCGGGTTGTCGCGACTGGCGATCCAGCGGGCAAGGCCGAGCCGGTTCTTGGGAAGAGAGTCGTCCCAGCGAGCCAGATGATGCGGCACGCCTTCATAGACCTGGTCGCCGAGGGCCTGCCAGTTACCGCGCAGCTGGATGAAGGTCTTGCGACGTTTGTCGCCGGTGAGGTCTTGCATGATCGGCACGGTGACGGGCGCCGTGTCGGCGATCTTCTTCTTCAGGCCGTCCGCGAGGGCGCGTTCGGCTTGGGTGGCGACGGAGACATTGCGGACGTAGTAATCGCTGAGCTGCTTGGTCTGGGCCGGAGTGCGCTTCTCTTTCGGAGCGTCGAGGGCGGCCTTGAGGTTTTTGTCCGCGAGGTTGGGCTTCTTGGCTAGCCACTCTTCGAAGCCGGCGAGCCAGGCCGGGGCAGGCTTCTTGAAGACGGCTTCCGCGGCGGCGCTTTCCTTGGTCCACTGGTCGCGCTGGGCCTTGACGCCGGGCGGGTAGATTTCGTGCAGCGGGGATTCGTCGCGTTTGTCGCTGTCGGCGCTCTGGTTGAGGAAGGCGTAGGAACGGAAGTATTCCGTGATCGTGATCGGGTCGTATTTATGGGTGTGGCACTGGGCGCAAGCCATGGTGGTGCCCATGAAGACCGCGTAGGTCGTGTTGACGCGATCGATGACGGCGGCGTTACGGAATTCTTCGTCGCTCGTGCCCCCTTCGTTCTGGGTCATGGTGTTGCGGTGGAAGGCCGTCGCGATGATCTGGTCCTCGGTCGGCTTGGGCAGCAGGTCGCCGGCCATCTGCTCGATGATGAACTGATCGAACGGCTGATTGCGGTTAAGGGCCTTGATGACCCAGTCGCGGTAAGCCCAGATGATGCGGCCCGGATCGGATGGGTAGCCGGCGCTGTCGGCGTAACGGGCGAGATCGAGCCACTGGCGGGCCCAGTGTTCGCCGTAGGCGGGCTTGGCCAGGAAATGCGCGACGACTTCCTCGTGTTTGGCGTCGGAGAGCTGGGCGACCTCGGCGGGCGTGGGCGGCAGGCCGGTGATGTCGAGCGCAAGGCGGCGGATGAGGATGGCTTTGGGCGCTTCCGGCGACCACGACAGGCCTTCCTTCTTCTGACGGTCAGCGAGGAACGCATCCACCGGGTTGTGTTCGCCGTTCTTGGGCACGGACGGACGGGCGACAGGCTCATAGGACCAGTGACGTCCCCACGGGGCGCCTTGCTTAATCCATTCCTTGAGGAGGGCCACCTGCGCGGCGGGAATCGTCTTATGCTGCTTCGGCGGCGGCATGACGTCGTCGGGATCCGTCGACTCGATGCGTTTGATGAGTTCGCTCTGTTCAGGCTTGCCCGGCAGGACGACGAAATCGCCCTTACGATCGCGCTTGGTGTCCTGCTCGTCGTCGAGTCGCAGCTTCCCCTTGCGGGCTTTCTCGTCCGGGCCGTGGCAGGCGATGCAGTTCTCGGACAGGATCGGACGGATCTGGCGGCTGAAGTTGATCGGCTCGGCGGAGCAGACGGCACCGAGGAAGACGCCGAGGAAAAGGGTGGCCTTGGGGGGCATGGGGATAGGACAGTCG
>CAIXQT010000308.1 GCA_903921665.1 uncultured Opitutia bacterium | reverse complement strand
TGCTCCGCCTTGGCGCTATGCGCCGCCGCCCTCGGTCACGCCGCCGACAAGGAATACCCGCTCGTCGCCGCCCAGGAGGTCCGTGCCCGCGGCGGCCTGCCGAATTTCTTCCTGAAGGCCCAGACGACCGGTTCGGAGCTGAAGATCGGCTACCTGGGCGGCTCGATCACCGCGCAGAAGGGCTGGCGCGTGCTGACCCTCGATCATTTCAAGAAGGCCTATCCGCAGTCGACCTTCACCGAGATCAACGCCGCCATCGGCGGCACGGGTTCGGACCTCGGCGTCTTCCGCGTCCAGCAGGACGTGCTCTCCAAGGCCCCGGATCTGCTGTTCGTCGAGTTCGCCGTGAACGACGGCGGCGCCGATCCGCAGCGCATCATCCGCTGCATGGAAGGCATCGTCCGCCAGACCTGGAAAGCGAATCCCAAGACCGACATCTGCTTCGTCTATACCCTGACCGAAGCGCTGTCTCCCGCGATGCTTGAGGGCAAGCTGCAGCGCTCGGCGAGCGCGATGGAGAAGGTCGCCGATCATTACGGCATCCCGACGATCGCCCTCGGCATGGAAGTCGCGCGGCTGGCCAAGGCCGGCAAGCTGCTCTGGAAGGCGCCGTTGCCGAAGACCGACGCCGATAAGGCCGCGCTCGGCGACAAGTTCGTCTTCGCGGCGGACGGCGTGCATCCCCATGACTCGACCGGGCAGGTGCTCTATGCGCAGGCGATCATCCGATCACTCCCGGCGCTCGCCATCGCGAACCACGCCCCGACCGTCCATGTGAGCAAGCTGGCTCTCGATCCGGCGAACTTCGAGCGCGCGACGCTTGCGCCGATCACCGCCGCCAAACTCTCCGATGGGCTCACTCCGGCGGACATGAAGACGGCCGATTACGCCAAGAGCTGGGCGAACCGCTTGCCCGCGATGGTCCGCCTCACGCAGCCTGGCCAGAGCATCGAATTCAAATTCAAGGGGACGCACTGCGCCGTGTACGACATCGTTGGCCCGGCCGGCGGCAAGGTCGCCGTCACGCTCGACGGCAAGGCGCCTTTCGTCGTCCAGCGCATCGACCCTTACTGCACCTATAATCGCCTCAGCACCTTCACGGTGGGCACCGACCTGCCGGAAGGCGTGCATTCCGTCCGGTTGGAGCTCTTGGCCGACCCGATCGACAAGGCCGCCGTCCTGGCGAAGAACAAGAACCAGATCGATAAGCCCGAGCGCTTCGCCCCCTTGCATTTCTTCCCGGGCGCGCTGCTCATTCTAGGCGAACTGGTCCCATAAAAGGACGCGTATCGACGCCCAGCCTTGACCGCCCCCTGACCCCCTCCAAAACTCCGCTTCCTCCCCCACCACCACACACCCATGCGTTTCGGCCTTAATACGTTCCTCTATGCCTCTCCGTTCACCAACGAGAGCGTCCACCTTTTCAAGAAGCTCAAGAAGTGGGGCTTCCACACCGTCGAGATCCCGATCGAGGATCCGTCGCATACCGACCCGAAGTTCCTGAAGGCCGCCGCCGCCAGCGCCGGCATCGCCATCGGATCGATCTGCGCCTGCATGGGCCCCGGTCGCGACCTCCGCGGCTCCGCCAAGGACCAGGCCGCCGGCCGCAAGTACATCATGGCGCTCATCGACCAGGCCGCCGTCGCCGGTTGCCCGCGCATCATCGGCCCGCTCTATTCCGTCGTCGGCCTCATCGGCGCCCATGACGACAAGACGAAGGCCAAGCACTTCAAGCTCGTCGTCAAGAACCTCAAGGTCATCGGCAAGTACGCCCAGAAGAAAGGCGTCGAGCTCGACATCGAACCGCTGAACCGCTTCGAGACCGACTTCCTCAACACCTGCGACCAGGGCCTCCGCCTCGTGAAGGCGATCAACCTGCCGAACGTGAAGCTCCATCTCGATACCTTCCACATGAACATCGAGGAGAAGAACCAGGCCGCCGCCATCCTCAAGGCTGGCAAGCACCTCGGCCACTTCCACGCCTGCGGCACCGACCGCGGCACCCCCGGCGGCGACTCCCTCGATTGGAAGCCCATCGTCGGCGCGCTGAAGAAGATCGGTTACAAGCAGGACGTCGTCATCGAGTCCTTCACCACCGACGTCAAGGTGATCGCCCGCGCCGCCGCCATCTGGCGCGCCATGGAGCCGAACCGCGATGACATCGCCGTCAAGGGCCTGAAGAACCTGAACCGCTTCTTCGGTAAGCAGAAGTAACCGACCGACCCTTACCCCCATGAAGCTGCTCACCTCCTTCCTCGCTCTCGCCGCGCTTTGCGCGTCGGTCTCCGCCGAGGACAAGAACCTGTTCAACGGCAAGGATCTCGCGGGCTGGAAAGGCCTGGATTTCTGGTCCGTCGAGGATGGTTGCATCACCGGCCGCACGACCAAGGAGAAGCCCACCAAGGGCAACACCTTCCTCGTCTGGGAAGGCGAAGTCGCCGACTTCGAGCTTACGTTCCAGTACAAGATCGTCGGCGGCAACTCCGGCGTCCAGTACCGCAGCAAGCTCGTCGACGCGAAGGGCTTCGTGATCTCTGGCTACCAGGGCGATTTCGAAGCGGGCAAGACTTACTCCGGCATCCTCTATGAGGAGCGCGGTCGCGGCATCCTCGCCAAGCGTGGCGAGAAGGTCGTGATCAAGGAAGGCAAAGAAGCCAATAAGCCCAAGATCGAAGTCACCGGCTCGCTCGGCAAGACCGACGAGATCCAGGCCAAGATCAAGGCCGGGGACTGGAACGAATACCGCGTCGTCGCCAAGGGCGGCCACCTCCAGCACTTCATCAACGGCGTGCAGACCGTCGACGTCACCGACGAGACCGCCGTCGGCGCGAAGAAGGGCCTGCTCGCCCTCCAGCTTCATGCCGGACCTCCCATGGTGGTCCAGGTCAAGGATATCGTCCTCAAGGAAATCAAGTAACCCGTCATGAAGAAATCCCTCCTCAGCCTCCTCCTGCTCTCGGCCGCGTTCGTCTCGGCCGCGGACAAGAAGAACGTCCTCCTCATCGCCGGCCGTCCAAGCCACGGGCCCGGCGAGCACGAGCATAACGCCGGTATCCAGCTCCTCGCGTCCGGCCTCAAGCAGTCCGCCGCCGATTTGGTCAACGTCGACGTCTCCCTCAACGGCGAATGGCCTTCCGACGAGCGCGTCGCCAAGGCGGACACGATCGTGATCTACTCCGACGGCGGTGGCGGCCATCCGGCGCTTCCGCATCTCGACCAGCTCGCCAAGAAGATGGCGGCCGGCACGGGCTTCGTCTGCCTCCATTACGCCGTCGAGCCCGCCTACGAGCGCGCCGGCTGGCTCAGCGTCGACGGCAAGCCCGTCAGCCCTGCTCCTGCTGGTCGTTCTTCCAAGGGCAAGGGCGCCCTCGAGTTCAAGGATTGGCTCGGCGGTTACTTCGAGCAGCACTGGTCCGTGAATCCGCACTGGATGGCCGACTTCAAGGTCATCCCCGATCACCCGGCCAGCCGCGGTGTGAAGCCTTTCGGCTCCAATGACGAATGGTATTTCAACATGCGCTTCCGCGATAACATGGAAGGCGTCACGCCGCTCCTGTCCGCGATCGCTCCCCCTGAGACCATGAAGCGCGGCGAAGGCCCGCACTCCGGCAACCCGGACGTCAAGAAGCTCGTCCTCGAAGAGAAGAAGCCTGCGGTCGTCGCCTGGGCGGTCGAGCGTAAGGATGGCGGTCGTGGCTTCGGTTTCACCGGCGGCCACTATCACGCCGGCTGGTCGAACGACAGCCAGCGCACCCTCGTCCTCAATGCGATCGTCTGGACCGCGAAGGCCGAAGTGCCTGCGGCCGGCATCACCACGAAGTTCACCGAAGAAGAACTCAAGGCGAACCTGGACAAGAAGGGTCAGCGCAAGGCGCCGGCCAAGCCCGCGGACAAGAAGAAGTAAGCGACCGTCAGGTCGTCCGTATCAGGCCGGAGGTTCGCCTCCGGCCTTTTTCGTGCCCGGAAAAGCGGCGGCCCGTTTGACCTGTGCCGACGGATGGCAACCTTAAGGTCATGTCCAAGCACATCGCGATCATCGGCGGCACCTCCGGCATCGGCCGCGCGACCGTCGCGCAACTCCAGGCCGACGGCCATACGGTGCACGCCGCTTGCCGCACGCCCGAAAAGCTCGCCGATCTCGAGATC
The DNA here is from genome assembly GCA_903921665.1 of uncultured Opitutia bacterium. Classification (GTDB taxonomy): domain Bacteria; phylum Verrucomicrobiota; class Verrucomicrobiia; order Opitutales; family UBA953; genus UBA953. The sequence continues at coordinate 1,105 of CAIXQT010000308.1, read as the reverse complement.
GTCGCGCAGCCGTTCGACGCCGCCGCGCCCGGTCCGCTGACCTGGCCGGAGCGCCTCGACGGCTTCGTCTATTTCCCCGGTTCGATCTCCCTCAAGCCGTTCCACCGCCTGACGCCGGAAGATTTCCAGCGCGACCTCCAAGTGAACTTGTTCGGCGCCATCGCCGCGCTCCAGTCGGCGCTCCCGGCGCTCAAGGCCTCGGGCAACGCCTCGGTCGTCCTCTTCTCCACGGTCGCCGTCGCGCAAGGCATGCCCATGCACGCCAGCATCGCCGCGGCCAAGGGGGCCGTCGAAGCGCTCGCGAAGAGCCTCGCCGCCGAATGGGCGCCGGCCATCCGCGTGAACGTCATCGCGCCTTCGCTGACCGACACCCCGCTGGCCGGCGCGTTGCTTAATTCGGACCTCAAGAAGGAAGCCGCCGCCAAGCGCCACCCGTTGCAGCAGGTCGGTCGTTCCGAAGACCTCGCCACGCTCGTCGCGCACCTTCTTTCCGGCCACTCGCGCTTCATGACCGGCCAAGTGCTCCATGTGGATGGCGGCTTGTCCTCGGTCCGTACGTTCTGAGTGGGCACAAAAAACCCGGGCGCCTCGCGGGCCCGGGTTTCGGAAGAACTTTCGCTCCGCTCAGATCAGCATCAGCGCCGGTTCTTCGAGGAGCTGCTTGAGCGCCTGGAGGAACTGGGCGGCGTTGGCGCCGTCGACTACGCGGTGATCGCCCGAGAGGCCGATCACCATGCGGTGGCCGATGACCAGGCGATCCTGGGCGTCGACGACCGGCTTCTTGATGGTCGCGCCGACGGAGAGAATCGCGGCGTTGGGCACGTTGATGATGCCGAAGAAACCGGTGACGCCGTACATGCCGAGGTTCGTGACCGTGAAGGTCGAGCCGGACATCTCGTTCGGCGTGAGCTTCTTCGCGCGGGCCTTGCCGATGAGGGACTTCGCTTCGACGGCGATGTCCTTGAGCGTCTTGGCGTGCGCGTCGCGGATGACCGGGGTGACCAGGCCGTCTTCGAGGGCGACGCCGAAGGAGAGGTGCACCGCGCCGTGGGTGCGGATGCTCGTGCCGGCCCAGGAGGCGTTGACCGCGGGGACGCGGCGGAGG
>CAIXQT010000307.1 GCA_903921665.1 uncultured Opitutia bacterium | reverse complement strand
TGGAGATGTCGCCCATGATCACGCAACCGACGGTGTCTTCGGCGAGATTGAGCGCGACGCCCTGGAGGCCTCCGGGGAGCTCGATCATCTCGTTCATCATGACGCCCGAGAGGCCGTCGATGGAGGCGCCACCGTCCGCGAGGGAGACGATGGTGCCGACGTTGGATTTGCCGGCGCGGGTATCAAGGCCGGCGATGGCTTTCTGGATCTGGTCGATCGCGTTGCTCATTGTGTTTAGTAAATCGGGTTAAGGTTGGGGGAGGAGTTCAGGAAAGGGACTTGGCGAGGTTGGCCAGGCGCAGGGACGCGGAGACGTCGGTGACATCGTCGCCGACGCGGACGCGGAAGCCGGCGAGGAGCGCGTCGTTGCGACGTGCGACCGGGCGGACCGGGCGGCCGAGGAGCTTGGTGAAGTGCGCGGCGATGGCGTCGGCGTCGGCCGAGGCGAGCGGGCCGGCGTGCTCGATGCGGGCTTCGCCGCGGGTCAGTTCGCGGCGGACATTGGCGAGGTAAGCGCGGAGGAGCGGGCGCAGCGTGTGGGCCGGGCGGGACTTCGCGAGTGCGGTGAGCACGGCGCCCACGCGGTCGGACGAGACCGCTCCACCCTCGAGAGAGAGGGCGAGGAGGCGCTTGGCTTCGGCTCGGACGGAGGCGGCGGACATCGGAAGTGGAAAGGCTTAGCGGGCGAGCTGCTTGACGGCGGCCTCGTTGAGACGGCCGCGCGTGGCGTCATCGAGATTCTGCTCGAGCACCTTGGCGGCGGTCTCGACGACGAGGCGGGAGACTTCGCCGCGCACTTCGTTCATCATCTTGACGCGGTCGGCTTCGATGGCGGCCTTGGCCTTGGCGACGACTTCGGCCTGGGCGGCGGAAGCTTCGGCCTTGGCGGCTTCGACGGCGGCCTTGGCGGAGTTGCGGGCTTCGGCGAGGATCTTGGCGGCTTCGTCGGAAGCGGCGTTGAGCTTGGCTTCGGAAGCCTGCTGGGCTTCGGCGAGGCGCTGGGTCGCGGCCTGCGCGTCAGCGAGACCCTTTTCGATGAGGCGGTTGCGTTCTTCCATCTGGCCGAGGGCCGGCTTGATGGCGAAGCGGTAGAGGACGAAGGCGAGGATCGAGAAGTTGACGAGCTGGACGAGCAGGTGGGGGCCGTCGACGCCGAAGCTGCCGAACAGTTTGGTGATGTCGGCGACAGGGCCGTGGGATTCGGCGGCGCCATGGGCGGCGGCCTTGGCGGGTTCGGCGGCGAGAAGAGCGGAGAGGAAGGTCATGGTGAGGACTTTGAAAGGGAGGTTGGGATCAGCGCTGGGAAAGAGAAGTGGCGGGCCCCTTGCGGGGCCGCGCCACGAGACCGGTTACTTGGCGAGGAAGATCGCGTAGAACGCGACGGCTTCGGCGAGAGCCATGCCCAGAATCGACTGGACGAGGATCTTGGCGGAGGCGTCGGGATTGCGACCCACGGACTCGACAGCCTTGGCACCGACGAGACCTACGCCGATGGCGGCGGCGAAGCAGCCGACGGCGGCGGGGAGGGATCCGGTGATTTCAGCGATGATCATGTGTTTTTTGTTTTTTGGTTTTTCCTCAGCGCGCCGTCGGGGAATTCCCGGCCTGTCACGCGCCTCGAAAGCGAAAGGTCAGTGGGCGTGCTCGTCGTCGTGGCCGCCTTCGTGGTTGCAGATCAGGCCGATGTACACGGCCGAGAGCAGCGTGAAGACGAACGCCTGGATGACGCCGACGAGGACTTCGAGCATGCCGGCGAGGGCAGGGACGACGTAGGTCGCGAAGGCGCCGAGCGTCTTGGGGTCGGCGAGGGCGTGGATGAGATTCTCGCCGCCGAAGACGTTGCCGAAGAGACGGAACGAGAGGGAGAGCAGGCGGAAGGTGATCGAGACGACTTCGATGCCGCCGACGGCGAAGAAGATCGGGATGAGCAACACCCACATCAGCATGCCGACTTCCTTCTTGTTGGCTTTGTTGCCGAAGAGATCGAAGATCAGGACCTTGAAGCCGGCGTAGCGGAGCACGAAGTAGGTCCACGCGACGAACGACAGCACCGAGAGAGCCAGCGTGGTGTTGAGGTCCGAGTTGGCCGGACGGATGGCGTCGAGCCACTCGCCTTTAGCGGTCTGGAACTTGATCGTGCCGACTCCAGGGAGGAGGCCGCTCCAGTTCATCAGGAGGATGAAGACGAAGAAGCCGCAGAGGAGCGGGAACGTCTTGCCGATCATCTGCTTGCCGACGATCGGTTCGAGCGCGTCACGCAGGCCCTGTGCCATGCCTTCGACGACGCCCTGGCCCTTGCCTGGAATGAGCTTCGGCGTACCGACCGCCAGGCGTACGCCGATGATAATCAGGGCGGCGATGATCCAGGTGGTCAGGATCGAATTCGAAATCGGGACGCCACCGAGGCTGAAAAGGTCGGTAGCCGACGGCTTCACGCCTTCGGAACTGGCGAAGACGAACGCCGGGGAAAAGAGACCAATGAGGGAAAGAGGGCGCATTTAGACGCAGGAAAACATTGGTGAACGATTCCCCGCAGGATGGTCAACCCTGCGAGCACCCCCTGCCCCAGAGTAAGCACCCCTAGGGTCCCCCTATTAGGTGGACTAATCCTGAGCCCCGCTCAGGGCGAGAGGCGCACGATCTCCCAAACCCCCTTATTAAGAGAGTAATGGAAGCGGTCATGGAGCCGATTGGTCCGCCCCTGCCAAAACTCGAAGCTGGTCGGAATCAGCCGATAACCACCCCAGTGGGGGGGCTTAGGAACCTGCCCCTCCGGGTGCTTGGCTTTCAAGTCGGCGAGGCGTGCCTCGAGGACCTTGCGGTCGGCGATGATGTCACTCTGATCGGAGGCTAGGGCGCCCAGCTGGCTGCCATAGGGGCGGCGGCCGAAATAGGTCAGGGATTCTTCTTCGGAAGTCTTTACCAATGAACCAGTTATGTGAATCTGACGCTCCAAGGAAAACCAAGGAAAAAGCAGGGTGACCCGGGGGTTGGCGGCGATCTCCTCCCCCTTCTTGCTATCGTAATTAGTAAAGAAGGAGAACCCGCGCTCGTCGGCGGCCTTGAGCAAGACAGTCCGCGAGGACGGAAAGCCGTCCAGGCCGAGGGTCGAAAGGACCATGGCGTTAGGTTCGATCACCCCGGCGGCCTTGGCCTGATCGAACCAGGCCTTGAACTGAGCCAGGGGGGCATCGAGCAGTTCATGGCGGTCGATACCGTGCGCCGCGTACTCTTTACGGAATTCCGAAAGGTCCATGCAGAGATATTAAATGGGGAGGCCAGACCTGCAAGCGTTAGCACCCTTCCCTCTCGCCAGCCCAGACCAGCCTCCCACCTTAGTAGAGGTGAATCTGGTGCTCATAACCGCCGAGGAAGCCAAGTCCGGGCTCCCGCCTGATGACGCGCGCTCCCGGCATCTGCGCGAAACCGTCGGACTCGCAGTCGGCGGCATGTTCCACGTTGGAGTGGAGAACGGCCTACGTGGTATCGCGACCATCACCGCGGTTGCACCGAAACTCTCGTTCACCGTTGCCTGGGAAAATTCCCCGCAGGCGCGCCTACCGCTCACGGTGCTCGTCGGGCTGCCCCGTCCCCAAACCGCGAAGAAAGTCCTGCACGACCTCGCAAGCCTCGGCGCCGCTCGGATCATCTTCTTTGAATCCGCAAAAGGTGATCCGGGTTATCTCACCAGCTCGCTCTGGAAAGACGGCGAGTGGCGCGAGCACGTCCTCAAGGGGACCGAGCAGGCCTGCTCGACGCTCGTACCCGAAGTGACGCGCGTCGCTTCGCTGGCCGCTGCGCTCATCGGCCTTGATGCGAACGCATGGAAGCTCGCGCTCGATCCTTATGAGGCGACAGGCGCTCCGGAAATTTCCGCACCGGCGAAAGCCGCCGTGCTCGCGATCGGGCCCGAGCGTGGCTTCGCCGAAGAAGAACGCGCGGCACTACGTGGGGCCGGTTTCGCCTTCGCGCACCTCGGCGACCGCATCCTGCGCGTCGAAGCCGCCGCGCTGGTCGGCGGAGCGCTCATGCTCGCGCAGCTGCGCGCCTGGGAGCAGCATCGTCCCGTCGGAGGCTGATCACTCCGCGGCCTTGCGGACCAGGACGGACGCGGCCGGCTGCCCTTTGCCTTTGCCGATGACCTTACGCAGCTTCCAGCCTTCGGGCACCGGCACCTCGTAACCACCGGGCGCTTCGAGGATCACGCGCACGTGGGCGCCGTCTTCGGCGTAGCTCACCGCCGTCGCAGAAATCTCCTCGCCCTTGGTCTGCCAGAGTTCCCACGGCGGATCTGCGAACACCAGGTCGAAGCGGCCTTCGGCCACGCCGGGCTTGGTCGCGTCGCCGGTGATCTTCGTGAAAGGCAGCTCCGCCAGGCCCATCGACTTCGCGACCGCGGCGGCGTTGGCCGTGAGCTCCGCGCCGATACGCTGGTCGACGCACGTCGCGCGCAAGGCGCCGCGACTGAGCGATTCGAGTCCGTAGGCGCCGGTGCCGGCGAAGAGATCGAGGACCGCCGTGCCGGGGACGAACGCCGCCAACGAATTAAAGACCGCCTCACGGATATAATCCGTGGCCGGACGCACGCCGCCCTGCGTGGGGACGCGGAGCTGGATACCTCGGGCGATGCCGCCGGTGACGCGCATGGGTTCAAATTCGCGCGGACGCGCGGAAGGTCAACGGCGTTCGGCGCCGAGGACCTGTCGTTCAGGCGACCAGCAGGTGGTGCGTCCGCCGACGTCCTCACGGACCAGCGGCTTCTTCGAGCGCGGGCAACGACCGCCGTCTTTCCACCGATGATTGAAGAGCCAGCTGTCCGGCGGGTCGGACCAATCCTTGCCGATGACCTCCATCGCCTCCGCGCAGACCTCGCACAAGGTCGCGTGGAGTTTGCGAACGGACTTCGGCCCGAACGCTCCGGCCTTGGCCTGCGGATGGAAACCGGCGCGCCAGAGGATCTCGTCGGCCATCCAATTGCCGATGCCCGGGAAGCGCTCCTGCATCAGGAGCACCGGCTTGATCGCCGTCCGCGCGCGGCGACGAAGGAACACCTCGACGACGCCTGCCGTGAATTCTGGCGAGAGGATGGCAGTCGGGATCTTCTCCCACCACGGAGGAACGCCATCGCCTTGCCAGAACTGGATGCGG
>CAIXQT010000306.1 GCA_903921665.1 uncultured Opitutia bacterium | reverse complement strand
CTCGCCGCGGATGCGACCAATCCCGCCGCGCTCGCCCAGGTCTTCGCGATCAAGGGCCGCCCGCTCCTCGATCCGCTCATCGTCCACGTGCTCGATCAGACAGCGCTCGCCGAAGTGGCCGACCCGGATCCGCGCCTCGCGCAGCTCGCTCCGCTCTGGCCGGGGCCTCTCACCGTGGTGCTGCGCCGCAAGTCTGTCGTGCCCGACCTCGTCACGGCCGGCAAAGACACGGTCGCTGTCCGCATTCCGGCGCACCCGCTCTTCCGTGAAGTGCTGCGCCTCTCGGGCCGTCCGCTCGCCGCACCGAGCGCTAATCCTTTCGGCTACGTGAGCCCGACCAAGGCCGCGCACGTGCGCGATTCACTCGGCGAACGCTGCCCTTGGATCGTCGACGGCGGCGCCTGCGCCCACGGCGTGGAATCCACGATCCTCGACCTTTCCGTTCCCGGCCGCGCCCGTCTGCTCCGCCCCGGCCCCATCCCGCTGGAGAAACTGCAAGAGTTGCTCGGTGAGGTCGAAGTGGTCACGCGCGCCGCGAGCCAGCAGGCCGCCCAAGACGCGCCTGGCATGTTGGAGCGCCATTATAGTCCCGCCACCCGCGTAGCGCTTTTCCCGCATGGCACGCTGCCGGTCATCGCCAATCTGCGCTCGGCAATTCTCTTCATCGGTCGTCGCGCCACCCCGCCCGGCAACGCCGATGTCTTCCTGCTTTCCGAGAGCGGCTCGACCGAAGAAGCCGCCCGCAACCTCTTCGACCTCCTCCGTCAGTTGGACGGCCGCGGCTACGAGACGATCCACGCCGAGCTCGCTCCGCCCGCCGGCATCGGCGCCGCCTACAACGATCGCCTGACCCGCGCCGCCGCCCGCTGATGCAGAACCTCCTCGAGACCCTGAAGAAGGCCGCCGAATTCCTCGCACGCAAAGGCCTGGAAAAGCCGCGCGTGGAAGCCGAACATCTCTTCGCCGCCGGGCTGGGCATGAAGCGCCTCGATCTGTATCTGCAGTTCGAGCGCCTGCTCAACGACGAGGAAGTGAAGCGTCTGCGCGACCTTACCGTGCGTCGCGGCAATCGCGAGCCGCTCCAGCACATCGTCGGCAAGGTGGAGTTCCGCGACCTTGTCCTGAAGTCCGACAAGCGCGCGCTCATCCCGCGTCCGGAGACCGAGGAGCTCATCGACCTGGCCTTCGCGCTCTTTCCGGAAGACCAGGCCGTGCGCGTGCTCGACCTCGGCACGGGTTCCGGCGCCATCGCGCTCGCCCTCGCTTCTGAACGTCCGCTCTGGAAGGTCGATGCGGTCGATCGTTCCGCCGACGCTCTGGCCCTCGCCCGCGAGAACGCCGCGCAGTGCGACCTGACCGAGCGCGTGAACTTCGCGGAGTCCGACTGGTTCGCCGCCGTGACCGATGCCTATGACCTGATCGTCTCGAACCCGCCCTATCTCACCGAAGCCGAAGTGGCCGAGGCCGATCCGGAAGTCCGTGAGTTCGATCCGAAGTCCGCGCTCATCGCTCCTGAAGAAGGCCTCGCCGACCTATGTCGTATCCTGACCGACGCCCCGAAGTTCCTGCGCGCCGGCGGCTGGGTGCTCTGCGAGACGGGCATCGACCAGCACGTCGCGCTGGCCGAACTGTCTGCCAAGCTCGGTTATGCCGAGTCCGCCGGCCTGCCCGACATGAGCGGCCGCCCGCGTTTCTGGAAAGCGAAGAAAGCCTGAATGAAGCAGGGCTAGTGCTAGGGCCAGGGATAGTGAAGGCCGATGGTAACTGCTCATCCAATCTGCCTCACATTCGGCCTTCCTCGTTTTCAGTCTAGCCCTAGCCCCGGCCCTGTCCCTGGCCCTATGAGGCCCAGCCCTCCCGTCTTGCCCTTCGGCACTCCTTTCCTCTTTACTGACCTTATGTCCCAGCAGCCCGCCGCCAAACCGAAGACCGCCATCACCCCGACCCGCCAGGATGACTATCCGGAGTGGTACCTCCAGGTGATCAAGCATGCCGACCTGGCCGAGAACAGCCCGGTCCGCGGTTGCATGGTGATCAAGCCGTGGGGCTACGCCCTCTGGGAGAACATCCACCGCGACCTCGACGAGAAGTTCAAGGAGACGGGTCACGTGAACGCCTACTTCCCGCTCTTCATCCCGGTCAGCTATATCCAGAAGGAGGCCGCGCACGTCGACGGTTTCGCCAAGGAGTGCGCCGTCGTCACCCACTCGCGCCTCGAAGCCGGCCCTGACGGCAAACTCATCCCCGCCGGCGAGCTCGAGGAGCCGCTCATCGTCCGCCCGACTTCCGAGACCATCATCGGCGAGACTTACTCCAAGTGGGTCCAGTCCTACCGCGACTTGCCGATTCTGATCAACCAGTGGGCCAACGTGGTCCGCTGGGAGATGCGCACGCGCCTCTTCCTCCGCACCGCGGAGTTCCTCTGGCAGGAAGGCCACACGGTCCACGCGACCGAAGCCGAAGCCGTCGAGGAGACCAACAAGATGCTCGAGGTGTACGCTGACTTCGCCGAAAACCACATGGCGATGCCGGTCATCAAGGGCCGCAAGACCGAGGGCGAACGTTTCCCCGGCGCCGTCGACACGCTCTGCATCGAATCGATGATGCAGGATCGCAAGGCCCTCCAGGCCGGCACCTCGCACTACCTCGGCCAGAATTTCTCCAAGTCCTGCAACATCCAGTTCCAGGACG
>CAIXQT010000305.1 GCA_903921665.1 uncultured Opitutia bacterium | reverse complement strand
TCGAGCCAGGAGGGGTCGCTGAGCGCCGGGGCTTCGCCCGCGACATGGAAACGCATGCATCGGCTGAGGATCGTCGGCAGCACGCGATAGTAGTTCGTGGTCTGCAGGATGATGAGCGTGCCGGGCGGCGGCTCCTCGAGCGTCTTCAGGAAAGCATTGGCCGACTCGGAAAGGAAACGGTCCGGCTCGTTGACGATGACGATGCGCCGGGGCGTCAACGAAGACAGGCGGAGCGCGGCGACCACCTCGAGGGTGTTGTCGATACCGATGCGTCGCGACTTCTTCGCTGGCCGTAGCACGCGGCAATCCGGATGCGACAACGGGTCGGCTTCCTCGAGATGCAGGGAGGCCAGCTGCTCGGCCGCGGCCGCGAGCAAGGCGCCATCGGCGCCGGTGAGGAGCACGGCGTGCGGCATCCGGCCTTCGGCCCGGGCGCGACGGAGCACCTTCAGGACCGGCAGGTCAGCGGAAGCGGCGGGCGACTTCATGCCAGATTTCCTCGGCGATGGTTTCGGCTGGGCGAGATGCGTCGACGATGAAGAAGCGCGCGGGCTCCTCCTTCGCCAAGGCATGGTAGACGGCGCGGACTTCCTGATGGAAAACGGCGCCAAGGACTTCGAAGCGGTCGGCCTGACCATGATCCCGGACGGAAGCGCGGCCCAGGCCGCTCGCCGGATCGAGGTCGAGCAGGATCGTCAGGTCAGGACGCAGCGGGCCGCAGGCCAGCCGGTTGGCGGATTCGATCAGCCCGCGGTCGAGCCCGCGGCCGCCCGACTGGTAGGCGACGGTAGAGTCGATGAAACGATCGCAGAGCACGACCTGTCCGCCGGCGAGCGCGGGCGTGATGACGTCGGCGACGAGCTGCGCGCGACAGGCCGCGAAGAGCAGGGCTTCCGCGGCGGGCTGGATGACCGAGCCGGGCTGCTTGAGGACATCGCGCATCTTTTCGCCGAACGGGGTGCCGCCGGGCTCGCGCAGGCTCAGGACGGAAGCGCCGGTGGCACCCAGACGTTCCGCCAGACGGGTCAGCTGCGTGGATTTACCCGCGCCTTCCCCTCCTTCGAACGTGATGAATCTACCCGCGATCGGCATGCGTCTTCAAGATGCCTGAGCCGACGTCCAAAGCGAGAGGAGAAAAGCCCGGGGCATGAAAAAGGCCCGGCCGAAAGCCGGGCCTTGCGGAAACCGCCGGGGCGAGTTCAGCCTCCGGGGTTCGTCGAGAAGACCTGCTCCTTCTCCACGGAACGGTCGACGTTTTCGCCGAGCTTCTTGAGCGTGTCGTCGAGGGACGAGCTGCCGCCGTTGCTGGTGGTGCCCGGACCATTGGGAGAATTCGTCTTACCGACTTTCGCGACATCATCGCTGGGCTGACGATCGGAGATCACGGTGCCGAAGCCCTTGGCCGGCTCATCGGAACCACCGGCGAAGACCTGATCGCGGGACGGAGCGGTCGCAGCCATCGCGCCGATGGTGGCGGCGACTTCGGCCGGCAGCGTGGAGTTGGCGGCCAGGGTGGCGGACAAGGACTGCAGGTCTTCGGAAGGGATCGGGTAAGCGATGACGCGGACGGGCTTGGAAAGCGCCGCGAGGGTCTCCGGAGCAGGGACCGGCGGGCGAGGTGCGCCAGGCTCGGCGTTGGCTGCCTGCGCGAGGGAGTTCACGAGAGCGGCCGACGGAACGGAGCTGGCCATCTGCGTGCCGGCGTCGACGGAAACCGGCCCCGTGTTGGAGCTGTAGACCGTGGTCTCGACGGAGCCACGCACGCAATCGACGGTGATCTTACCCATGCCGTTGGGCGCGACGCGATACTCGATCGAGAAGACCGTGCCGCGGATGCGGACGAGGCCGGCGGGCGTCTTGACGGTGAAGGTGGAAAGCGCGTTCAACTTGCGCACTTCGCCGATGATCTTGCCGCGAGGCACTTCGAGCTCGGTCACCGAAGGGCTGGGATCCTTCTCGATCTGGCGATACGGATCGATGATGGCGGCCGAAGGAACCTGACGGAAGGTGCGCAGCTGGATCAGGGTGTTCGGCGTGAGGACGAGGGAAGCGCCGTTCGAGAAAACGAGTTCGGCCGTGGAGTTGATGCCGGTCTCGACGAGCGAGCCTTCTTGGAAGACGGCGCCGGTCTCGAGCGGCTTACGCTGCGAGTTGGCGTCGATGATGGTCACGGCGCCGCTGGTCTTGCCGACCTGGACCTTGCCGGTCTGCAGGGCAGCGGAGGACAGAATAGGCAGGAGCGCAAAGGCGACCATTCCCAGGTGCTTGAAAAAAGAACTCATAGAGACTGTGGGGAGCACAAAAACTAACTTAAGGGGGTGATGAGGCAAACCCTTTAAAACAAAAAGACCCCCTAGACAGGGGGTCTTTATTCACAGCCGGAAAGGCCGTGTTCAGGCCGTGACGTACTTCTCGAGGCGACGCTGGACGGCGATCGCGGAGAGCTGAGCGTACTTCGGAAGTCCCTGATCGAAAGGCAGTTGCAGTTCGCCCTGAATAAGGGGGAGGGCGTAGCGCACGAAGTCCGGGTGGATGGACATCTTGTCTTCGCCGATCCACTTCTCGGGGAAAGCCTTCACGCCGTTGGCGATCTGGTCGAGAGGGGCGAGCATGGTCTGGACCGCGTAGTTCTCCTTTTCGGAGCGCGTCAGGATGACCATCTTGCCGGACTCGCCATCGAGGGCGGCCTTGACGGCGGCGCCACCGCAGAGTTCGGCTTCATCGACGTCGGTCTTCGAAGCGTTGTGCGAAGCGGCGCGCTGGGTGATACCGAGCTTGGAGGAGCGGGCCTTGACGCCATCGAAGCGGGACTCGACGAGCGTGCGGAGGTATTCGCCGGCGCCGCCGAGGACGGCGTGGCCGAAAGCATCGGTGCTGGAGGTGTCGGCGCCGAGGTAGTTGCCGGTGGCGTCCTGGACGCCTTCGGAGACCACGACGAAGCAGTGACCGTTGCTCTTCAGTACTTCTTCCACGCGACGGATGAAATTGTCGGCGTTGAAGGCGACTTCCGGAAGCAGCACGATGTGCGGCGCGGTGTTGTTGTAATGGGTGTTCTTGACGGACTTGTCGTCGCCCTTGTCGCGGCGCTGCGCGAGGACGGAGGAGGCGGCGAGCCAGCCGGCGTTGCGGCCCATGACTTCGAGGATCGAGACGAAGTCGTTCTGGCCCATGGCGGCGTTGTCGAGGGCGGTCTCACGGATCGTCACGCCGATGTGCTTGGCGACGGAGCCGAAGCCAGGGCAGTGGTCGGTGAGGGGCAGGTCGTTGTCGATGGTCTTCGGCACGCCGACGACGCGGAGTTCGTAACCGCGCTCCTTGGCGAGGGCGTCGATCTTGGCGGCGGTGTCCTGGGAGTCGTTACCGCCGATGTAGTGGAAGTAACGGATGTTGTGGGCTTCGAAGACCTGCAGGATGCGGTCGAAGTCTTCGGCCTTCTTCACCTTGTAGCGGCAGGTGCCGAGGGCGGCGCCAGGGGTGTGGCGGAGGGCGCGGAGGGTCTGTTGGGATTCGGCGGCGAGGTCGACGAGCTGCTCATGGAGCACGCCCTGGATGCCATTGAGGCCGCCGTAGATTTCGACGATTTCGTCCTCATGCTTGAGGGCTTCCGAGATCACCCCGGCGAGGCTGGCGTTGATGACGGGGGTCGGGCCGCCGCTCTGCGCGACGAGAAGGTTGCCAATGAGGGGAGAAGACATGGGAGTGAACGAGTTGAAAAGTGGGTTGTGGGAAGCCCCACCCCCCTTGGCAACACGGAAAACCCTCCCCTGCCCGCACCC
>CAIXQT010000304.1 GCA_903921665.1 uncultured Opitutia bacterium | reverse complement strand
GCCGTGGAGCCCAAGGAAAGTCCGGTTATCACCCAGCATTTGGCCGGTCAGCCGCTCCAGCCGGCTCCCCACAAGATCCAGGGTATCGGCGCCGGCTTCGTCCCGAAGAACTGCGACATCTCCCTGATCGACGAAGTCATCCAGGTCTCGAACGAAGACGCCTTCGCCACCGCGCAGGAAGTCTCCATCCGCGAAGGTCTCGCCGTCGGCATCTCCTCGGGCGCCAACATCTGGGCCGCCCTCCAGCTCGCTAAGCGTCCGGAATACGCCGGCAAGCGCATCGTCACGATCGCCTGCTCGCCGAGCGAACGCTACCTCTCGACCGCCCTGGCCGAGAAGGTGCGCGCCGAGGTCACCGCGCTGACCGCCTCGTAAGCCGAGGTCCTAGCTCGTCCCGAAGGCCTGTGTCGCAAGACGCAGGCCTTTTTGTTGGGGGCGAGGGAGGGACAGCCCGCCCTGATGCTTTCTCCTTGAAGCCTTCCCCTGATAAGTGAACATCCGTTCACTCTATGCTGGATATGCGTACATTGCAGGGATTTGAAGCCCGGCGGCCGCTAGCCCTGCCGCTGCTCGGCTCCCGCGCGGTCGCGGGCTTCCCGTCGCCGGCCGATGACCACATGGAGCGCCGCCTCGACCTCAATGAGCACCTGATCCGTAATCCGCTCTCCACGTTCTTCCTGCGCGTCGACGGCGATTCGATGTCGGGCGCGGGCATCCTGCCGGGCGACCTCATCGTGGTCGATAAGGCGCCGGCGGCGCGTGCGGGTACGATCGTGGTCGCCGAGGTCGGCGGCGAATTCACGGTGAAGCGCCTCGAGCGCGATGCCGCGGGCGCCTGGAGCCTGCGCGCCGACAGTCCGCGCTGGCCGGGCTGGTCGTTGCCTTTCACGCCGGAATGCCGTATCTGGGGGACGGTGGTCGCCGTCGTGCGCCGCTGCTGACGCCATGCTCCGCGCCCTCGCCGATTGCAATAACTTCTACGCTTCCTGCGAACGTGCGCTGGATCCGTCACTGATCGGCGTGCCGATCGTGGTGCTGTCGAACAATGACGGCTGCGTGGTCGCGCGCTCTTCCGAAGCCAAGGCGCTGGGCATCCCGATGGGTGCGCCCTATTTCGAAGTGCGTCGTACCTGCGAGGCCCATGGGGTGCGCATCTTCTCGTCCAACTTCGAGGTCTACGGTGATTTCTCCGAACGCGTGATGGGCGTGCTCGGCGAGCAGGCTCGCGACCTCGAGGTGTATTCGGTCGACGAAGCCTTCCTGGGTTTTCCCGATATGCCGGACGCCGATGCGCGGGCGCTGGGGCTACGTATCCGGGCCGACGTGCTCCAGCGTACGGGTATTCCGATTTCTTTGGGCATGGCGCCGACCAAGGTACTCTGCAAGCTGGCTAACGAGCGCGCCAAAGCGGACAAGGCGAGCGGCGGGGTGGTCGTGGTGCCGGTCGACCAAGCCGGCCGCACGGCCTTCCTGCGCGGCGTCGAAGCGGAAGACGTCTGGGGCGTCGGGCCTGGTCTGGCGGCCCGCCTGCGTTCGCATGGGATTCTTTCGGCCATCGACCTCGCCGAGGCCGATCCGGGCTTCGTCCGCCGCATCGCCGGCGTGGTCGGCGAACGTCTCGCCCTCGAGCTCCGCGGCATTTCCTGCCATGATATCGTCGAGGACGCCGGCCCGCGGAAAAGCGTATTGGTCTCCCGTTCCTTCGGCCGGCCGATCACCGATGCGCATGAGCTGTCCGAAGCGATTGCTTCGCACGCCGCCCGGGCGGCGGAGAAACTACGCGAAGACGGGCTCGTGGCTTCTTCGATCGTGGTCTTCATTCGCACGAACCAGCATCGCATCGATCAGGAGCAGTATCGCGGAGACGAAGCGGAGCCGCTCGATCCGCCGACCGATGATGCGCGTGCGATCTGTGCCGCGGCTTCGCGGGCGCTGGCACGCGTGCGTCGCGACGGTTATCTTTATAAGAGGGCAGGGGTGATGTTGCATGGCCTGACGCCGGCCGACGTCGTGCAGCCCTCCTTGCCGGGCATGGGAGGCGAGGCCGATCCGAACAAGGACCGGCTCATGAAGGCCGTCGATGCCTTGAACCATAAGCTCGGCCGTGATGCCGTGCGCCTCGCCAGCACGGGCTTCGAGCGCGAATGGAAAGGCAAGTCCGAGCTCCAGTCCGGCGCCTCGCTTTCCGACCCCGAGCGACTCCCGAAAGCGAAAGACGGCCCCAAGCCGCGGATCAGGTTTCACGAATGATATGAGGTAGGGACGCCATTGCTATGGCGTCCGTTCGCCACGGGAGGCCCCTCGTACGGACTTAGCGGTCTTTAACGGCATTCCAGGTCCGTCCACGAACGGACGTGATAGCAATCATGTCCCTACCTAGTTTCCCTATGTCGTGACGCGGTCCCGACCCTACCCCATTGACGCAAGGATACAGTACGGGGTCAGACCGCTTCTGACTAATATCCTTCAGAAGCGGTCTGACCCCGTACTCGTGGGCTTGTCCCGGGAACCTTCCCCCGACATATCTGCTCATACCCCCATGAGTTCTCCCCGGCTCGGTTTCCGCTATGTCCTGCTGGTACTGGCTTCCGTCACGGTCTTCGCCGCGCCGCCGGCCAAGCCCGGCGTCCGCGTGGGGTTCGCCGATCGCGATATCACTCCCGACATCGGCATGGAAGTCCCGGGCAACTACGGGAAGGTCTACTCGAAGAAGATCCACGACGCGTGCAAGGTACGTGCGAGCGTCTTCGACGACGGCCAGAAGCGGGTGGCCCTCGTCGGCATCGACGCCCTGATGATCCGTCGCGAGACGGTGCAGGAGATCCGCGGTCTGGTGAAAGCCGCCACGGGCATCGCCGACGTGATGATCGGAGCCTCGCATTCCCATTCCTCCGGTCCGATCGGGATGATCCTGCCAGGCGAGTTCGACCATGCCTCTTCCGAAATACAGGAACTGGCGTATAAGAAATCATCCTGCGCCGATGCGGGCTATCTCAAGAAGGTCGTCGCCGCGACGGTCGAGGCGATCGTCGCCGCGGATCAGTCCAAGGCCGCGGTCACGGTCGGCTACGGCGTCGGCCATGAGAGCCAGGTGGCTTTCAACCGTCGCCTGCGCATGAAGAACGGCCTGACCTTCTCGCATCCGGGAAAGAGCAATCCTGACGTGGTCGAGTTCGCCAATCCGATCGACGACGAAGTCGGTGTGATCGGTGTATGGGGTGCGGACGGAAAGTTAACCGGCTGCATCGTCAACTTCTCCTGCCACGCCACCACCAATTCCGACGGCATCGGCGCTAACTGGATCTATTACACCGAGAAAGTCATCCGCGGCTATTACGGGGCCGGCACCAAGGTCGTCTTCCTGCAGGGCGCTTGCGGGGATGTCACCCAGGTCAACAACCTCGACCCCAAGGCCAATCCGGCTTCCGACGATTGGTCGCAGTTCGTCGGGGGTCGCGTGGGCGCCGAAGCCTTGAAGGTCCTGCTGAGCGTGTCGCAGACCCGTACCGCGGAGGTGCCACTCGCCGCCGATCATAAGGTCTGGGACGTGAAGCGTCGAATTCCCGCCCCGGAGCGCGTCGCCGAAGCCCGGGAACGCATCAAGGGGCCGGTCGCCCATAAGGATTGGGTCTGGGCCAAGGAGACGCTGCTGCTCGACGCCTTGATCGCCAAGAAAAGCGACGTCGAGGTCGAGGTGCAGGCCATCCAGGTCGGCCCGGTGGTCTGTCTCTCCAATCCCGCCGAGTATTTCGTCTCCTACGGACTCCAGCTCAAGAAGCGCAGCGGTTTCCCGATGACCTTCCCGGTCGAGCTCGCGAACGGCTGCGTGGGTTATGTGCCGGACGAGGAGGCCTTCGGTCCGCACGGCGGAGGGTACGAGACGCGCCTGACGAGCTACAGTAATCTTGAGATCACCGCGGGCACGCAGATCATGAACGTCGGACTCGAACTCGCCGCTAAGATGAAACCCGCGAAGCTGCCCGAACGTCCGAACGGACCGGCCGGCAAGCCGTGGACCTACGGTGACCAGCCACCGCAGTTGAAATGATCCGGACCGCTTCCATCCTGTTCGCCGGCGCGCTCGTCGCGGCGCCGTTGCCGAGTCCGCTCTCGCCGGAGGACGCCCAGAAGGCGTTTGAAGTCGTCCCGGGCCTACGCGTCGAGCTCGTCGCCGCCGAGCCGTTGGTGGCCTCGCCTTGCGCCATCGCCTTCGACGCGAAGGGACGGTTGTTCGTGGCCGAGAATCGCGGCTACCCGATCGGACCGAAGGAAGGGGAGAAGCCTGCGGGCGTGATCGCCTTGCTGGAGGATACCGATGGCGACGGACGGATGGATAAGCGCACCGTGTATGCGGATGGACTGACCTTCCCGAACGGCGTGCTGCCTTGGGGCGGGGGAATCATCGTCACTTGCGCACCGGATGTTCTCTTCTTGAAGGATAACGACGGCGACGGCGTCGCCGAAGAGCGTAAGGTGCTGCTTACCGGTTTCGCCACGACGGGTAGCACGCAGCTGCGGGTGAACGCGCCGACCGTCGGACCTTGGGACGGCAAGATCTACCTCGCCGCCGGGCTCAGCGGAGGCACGGTCACGTGTCCCTCTCATCCGGAGCGTCCGCCGCTCAAGATGACGTCGGATATCCGTTTCGACCCGCAGACCCTCGAGGTCGAGCTCGTCGACGGGAAATCCCAGTATGGCATGAGCTTCGATGTCTTCGGGAACCGCTTCATCTGCATGAACCGCGTCCCGGTCCAGCATGTCGTCTTCCAGTCGAAATGGCTCAAGCGGAATCCGCGTCTGGCATTCAGCGAGACGGTGCAGGATTGCAATGAGCGCGACGCCTTCAATGGCATCAACGGCGGCCACGACGGCGTCCGGCTTTTCCCGATCAGCTCGAACATCACCACCGCCGACGGGCATGCCGGTTCGTTCAGCGCCGCCTGCGGGGTGAAGATCTGGCAGGGTAAGTCCTTGCTCACGCCGGAGTGCGCCTCAGCGGTCTTCTCGTGCGATCCGACCGGCAATCTGGTCCATGCCGATCGGCTCACGGCGAAGGGCGCGACCTTCGCCGCATCGCCGCTCTATCAAGGACGTGAGTTCCTCGCCTCGCGTGACGACTGGTTCCGCCCGGTCTTCCTGACCAAGGGGCCGGAAGGTGCGCTCTACGTCGCGGACATGTATCGCAAGGTCATCGAACACCCTGATTACCTGCCGGAAGAAGTGCGCAAGCGCACTGACTTCGAGACCGGTAAAACCATGGGGCGCATCTGGCGCGTGCGGGCGGAGAAGGAACCTGATCGCGCTTCGGTCGCCATGGCCGCGTTCTCCTCGTTGCCGGACTCGGTCTTTGCGAAGATCATCCGCGCCGGAGATGATGCCTCCACGGCAGGCACCCAGCAGCTCGCCCAGGCCGCGTGGTCGCACGCGGAGGATAAGTGGATGCGCAACGGGGTACTGAGCGGCATCAGCGGACGTGAATCGGCTTTCCTGCTGGCGCTCTTGGCGGCCATGCCAGCGGACGCCAAGGTCGGCGCGGGCATGGCGGAGGTCTTGGGCTACCTCGGAGGTTCGCTCAATAAGCCTTCCGAACTCGAGGTCGCTGATCGAGCACCTGAGCCTGTGCGACTGGCTTTGCTGTCCGGGTATCTGACGACCCGTAAGTCGGTGGGCCTGCCTGCTTCTTTTCAATCGCTTCTCGATGCATCGCCTGAGGTCGCGCTGGATAAGTCCAAGACCAATGAAGCGCGGAGCGTTGCCGTGAAACTCATGGCCCGTCTGCCTTGGGAGCGTGCCGGGGAATCCTTGCTGAAGCTCGCCTTGGATGAATCCGCGCCCGACCTCGCCGCTGCTTCGCTCAAGGCCGTGGTGGTCTATCCAAGGGAAGAGGTCTCGGCTTCGCTTCTCGCCGGTTGGTCGCGGTATACCCCGGCCCGACGGGATGCCGTCTTGGGCTCCTTGCTGGGCGTTCCCTTCCATGTGAAGGGTGTCCTGGTCTCCGTGGAGGCCAAGCGCCTGCCCGCCAGCGCCTTTACGGGCATCCGCCGACGTCAGGTGCTCGCCGCCAAGGATCCGGCCGTGAAAGCCCTGGCCGAACGATTACTGACCGTCTCAGCCCGCCCGGAGGCCTTGGCTGAAGCCACCAAGGCCTTGGCTCTGTCGTCCGTGCCTGCGAATGGCCGGACCGTCTTCAACTCCATCTGCGCCAGTTGCCATCGTCTGGAGCGGGAAGGGCACGCCGTCGGGCCGGACCTCTTCGATATTCGGCGCCAGACCAAGGAGAACATCCTGTTCCATATCGTGAACCCTGACGCCGAGATCGCCCCGGCCTTCACCGCGTATCTCGCCGAGGCCAAGGACGGACGCGTCCTCAGCGGCGTCCTGGTCGGCGACACGCCCACCTCGGTCACCCTACGTGGTCCGTTAGGTGTCGAAGCATCCCTGCTGCGTTCCGACCTCGCCAAGCTCGAATCACTGCCTGGCTCGCTCATGCCCACCGGCCTTGAGGCGGGCCTGAGCAAGCAACAGCTTGCGGACTTGTTGGCTTATCTCAAAGGCGAGAAATGACGACTTTAGGGTGCACGTGGGCAAGGTGACACGTGGGAAAGGGAGGGCGGGAGTAAGTCTACGCGGCTGATGTGCTTATCTCCCATCTTTGATCCTTATCATCCATCCGGCTTGCCCGGAGGTTAGGGTGGGGTAGGAATAGACCTACCCCTATGAGCCCTACTCGTCGTGAATTCCTCGGTACCCTTGGCGGCCTGGCCGCCGGCTACGCCCTCGCTCCGGCGCTGCGCGCGGCGGAAGCCAGCGGTAAGCCGCTCGGCCTCGCCCTATGCGGCCTCGGCGGTTACTCGAATGGCGAGCTGTCGCCGGCTCTGCTCGAGACCAAGAACGTGAAGCTCGTCGCGGCGATCACCGGCACGCGCGAGAAGGGCGTCAAGCTCGCGAAGCTCCATGGCTTCGACGAAGCCAACATCTATTCCTACGACCAGTGGGACAAGGTCGCCGCGAACCCGGCGATTGACATCGTCTACGTCGTCACGCCTCCCGGCATCCACGCCCAGAACGTCATCGCGGCCTTTGGCGCCGGCAAGCATGTCATCTGTGAGAAGCCGATGGCGACGTCCGCCGCCGAGTGCGATACCATGATCGCCGCCGGCAAGAAGGCTGGCAAGCGACTCGCGATCGGCTACCGCCTGCACTTCGATCCCTATCACCAGGAACTCGTCCGACTCGCCAAGTCCCGGGAGTTCGGCCCGTTCATGAAGATCTCTTCGGCTAATGGCTATACGCTCCGTCGCAAGTCCTGGCGCATCGAGAAGAAGCTCGCCGGCGGAGGGGCGCTGACGGACATGGGTATCTATTCGATTCAGGGGGTCTGCATGGCGGCCGACGCCAATCCTATCTCCGTTACCGCCAAGGAACTATCCAAGACCCAGCCCGAACTCTTTGTTGAAGTCGAGCAGGCCCTGGAGTTTCGCCTCGAGTTCGCCAATGGCGCCGTGGCCGATATCTGGTCGGGCTATGACGCCAACCGCGCCGAGTTATTCGCGGAAGCCGCCAAGGGTTGGCTCAAGGGAGAGAAGTCGGTCTTCGGCTATCGCAATCTTAACATTTCAACCTCGACCAAGGGCAAGCTGGACTTCGGCGTCTTCCGTCAACAGCAGCGCCATATGGACGGAGTTGCGGCCGCATTTCGTGATGGCACCGAGGTCACCTGCACCGGCGAAATCGGCCGCCGCGACATGGTCATCATCGACGGTATCTATGAGTCGATCAAGACGGGCAAGAAGGTCGAGCTGAAGTACAGTTAAGGGCCAGAGTCAGGGCCGGGGCTTGGGCTGGGTTACTGCGCTCAGAAGCCTGATACTTCCTGGCCCTAGCCAAAGACCTGGTGCAAGCCCTTCATTTACCACCCCTTCGCCAACTCGATGAGTTTCGCGGAGGCCTGGGTCATGGCGACTTCCCGTTCCTTCTCGCCGCTGTTGACGCCTTCGGCGTGGACGAACGTGACGTCGGTGATGCCGATGAAGCCGAGGATCTTGCGCAGATAGGGTTCTTGAAAGTCGTAATCCGTGCCGGCGACAAAGCCGCCGCGGGAAGTGACGATCAGGGCCTTCTTGCCTTGGACCAAGGGCTCGACGCCTTCCTCGGTCAGCTTGAAGGTCATGTCCGTGCGTACCACCTGATCGATCCAGGCCTTCAGCGAGGCCGGGATGGAGAAGTTATGCATCGGCGTCGCGATGAGCAGCGTATCGCAGGCCAGCAGTTCGGCCGTAAGGGCGTCGGAATGGTGTAGCACGCCTTTCATCGCCGGGTCGTCATGATCCGCCGGGGCGAAGGCCGCGCCCACCCAGGCATCGGAGATGAAGGGCGGGGGATGATGGCCGACGTCGCGATGCGTGACCTGCAAACCGGGGAAGCGCAGGCGCAGGTCTTGGATGAAGCCGGCGGAAAGCTTCCGGGTCACCGACCTTACCGTACGAGGAGAAGCGTCGATGTGCAGGACTTTCATCCGCACAGGGTATCCGCTACTGAGGGGAAGTCAAAGGGGTGGGCGGAAGTAACGAGGTAGGGACAGCACCACGTGCTGTCCTCATTGCCATAGGTCGTGACGCGGTCCCGACCCTACCTAGGATGCCTAGGACAGCACGTGGTGCTGTCCCTACCTCATTCAGCCCTCTCAGTTCGTTCCTTTGGCTAAGGTCGCCTTCAACTCGGTCACGGTCTGGGCGTAAGCAGGGTCCTTGGCGAGGTTAGCCAGCTCCATCGGATCCTTCTCGTGATCGTAGAGTTCCACGCCGAGCTTACCTTCGTTCCATTCCGTATAGCGGAAGCGTTCGGTGCGCACGGAGCGACCGATCTTGCGGGCGCCGCCCTTCTTGCCGTTGGCGGGGCCGAAGTCGATTTGGGTATAGGCTGCGTTGGCCCACGGGCGATCAGGCACTTCGAGGAGGGCGCGGAGGCTCTTGCCTTGGGCACGTTTGTCGGGCGTCAGGCTGCAGAGGTCGGCGACGGTGGGGTAGAGGTCGAGCAGCTCGGCGACGCGCTTGGTCGACTGGCCGTTGGCTTTGCTGTCGGGGTCGCGGATGATGAAAGGCACCCGGGCCGAGTCTTCGTAGAGCGACCGCTTCTGCCAGAGTCCGTGCTCGCCGAGATTGTACCCGTGATCGCTGATGAAGATGACGATCGTGTTCTTATCCAGGCCTTGCTTCTTGAGCTCAGCAAGGACGAGCCCGAACTGGGCGTCCATGAAGCTCATCGAAGCCAGATAGGCCTGCTTGGCCGTACGTTGGGTATCCTCCGACATCCCGTAGTTAGCCACCGCGGTGTTCGAAAGGGCCACCTGGGGTTTGGCAGCGCGGTCGGCGGTAGGGTCGGGGGTCAGCTCGACCTTGTCCTTAGGGTAGGACTGGAAATAGGCCTTCGGAGCGACGTAGGGCGTGTGCGGACGGAAGAAGCCCACGGCCAGGAAGAAGGGCTTGGCGCGTTTTTCCTGGAGGAACGAGATGGCCTGCGCGGCGATCTTTCCGTCGGTCTGCTCGGGATCGGTGCCATCGGCGGCCAGCCAGCTCAGAGTCCCGCCGTAATTGCCGGTACCGACGAGCACCTGGCCCATCTTGCCCTTGGCTTTGTCGGCGGAAGAGCCGGCGCCCACGCCGATCGAGAAGATTTTGTCTTCGTCGTCGCAATCGCGACCGCGGGGATTCCAGACCTGCTCCCACGACTGCGGGTCATCGAGTCCGTTGGTACCGATTTCCTTCGGCACGCCGTAGTGGTAGAGCTTGCCGATACGCCCGACGGTGTAGCCGTTGTTCTTGAACATCTGCGGCATCGTGACCATGTCCGGGATCACCTTGCGGAATTCCTTCGCGTTATCGTAGACGCCGGTGGTGTCGGGGCGGAGGCCGGTGAGGAACGACGTGCGGCTCGGATTGCAGAGCGCGTACTGGCAATAGGCTCGATCGAAGCGGACGCCTTCCCGCGCGAGTGCGTCGATATTGGGCGTCAGTGCCGGACCGCCGTAGGTCCCCATGCGGGTGCCACAATCATCGGAGACGAGCAGCAGGACGTTCTTGCGGGTCTCGGCTGCGAAGGCGGAGAGGCAGCACAGGATCAGGAGGGCGGCTGGGGTAAGGCGCATGGGATGTATTTAGGGTACAGGTGGGCACGTGGGCAAGGGGTACCTAGGGCTATAGGGGTAGGGGTGGGGGCAGGGGTAGGCGTAAACAAGAAGGGCTGGGACTAGTTTCCTAGCCCCAGCCCTGTCCCTAGTCCTCCGACGCTTCGCGTCGGTTAGACTTCCCAGTCGTCGCCCTTGCCCTGGAGGACCTTGTCGATCGCGCTGAGCACTAGGTCGACGGCTTCTTCCTGAGATGTCTTGTCGGTCTTGATATGAACCTCGGGAGACTCCGGCGCTTCGTAAGGCGAAGAGATGCCGGTGAACTCGGCGATCTCGCCACGGCGGGCCTTGGCGTAGAGTCCCTTGACGTCGCGGGATTCGCAGACGGCAAGCGGGGCGTCGACGAACACCTCGATGAACGTATGGTTCGCAAGGGCGGCGCGGGCCTTGGCGCGGTCGGCGGCCAACGGGGCGATGAGGGTGACGAGCGTGATGTGACCCGTGCCGGCGAAGAGGCCAGCGACGGCCGAGGCGCGGCGCACGCTTTCGGCGCGGTCCGCGGCGGAGAAGCCGAGGTCGCGGTTGAGCGAGACGCGGAGGTCGTCGCCATCGACGCGGATGACGTTGCGGCCGGCGTCGAAGAGACGGCGCTCGACGGCTTCGGCGATGGTCGACTTGCCCGAGCCGGAGAGTCCCGTGAACCAGACGACCGCCGGCGGATGGCCGGCGCGGGCGCCACGTTCGGAGGCGGTGACCTTGCCGGACGGAGCTTCGGATTTCGCGACCGCGTCGAGGATGATGCCGCCCCCATGGATGCGTCCGCCTTCTTCGAGGGCGAAGCGACCGGTGATCGGGCATTCGTGGTGCAGGTCGTAGGCGATGTTGCGCGTCGCGCGGACGATCACTTCGCAGATCGAGTCGCGGGGGACGCTCGCAGCTTCCTTGGATTCAAGCGTGGAGGCGTCGGTCACCTTGATGATCTTGGCGATGACCGCGTCGACGTTCTGGGTGAGCAGGCGCAGGCGGTAGGTCTTGTTCTGGACGAGGGGTTCCTTGCCGAGCCAGAAGATGCGGGCGCGGAACTCGCGGCCGACGCGAGGCTGGTTGGACGGGTGGGCCGCGACCTGGCCGCGCTCCACGAAGATCTGCTCGGAGAGCGTCACGCTGGCGGAACCGCCCGTGCCGACGACGGAGCGGGATTCAGGGCCCGGCCAGTCTTCGAAGGTGCGGACCGTGCTGCGACGGCCGCCGGGCTGGAAGATCAGCTCGTCGCCGGGGCGGATGGCGCCGGCTTCGACGCGGCCGGCGATGATGCGGCGGTGGTCGAAACGGTAGATGTCGGAGACCGGCAGGCGCAGGGGCAGGCCGGTGAGGTCGTCCTCGTGCGCGAAGGCGTCGAGGGCTTCGGTGACCGTCGGGCCTTTCCACCAAGCCATCTTGGCCGAGCGGTCGACGACGTTCTCGCCGTGCTTGGCGGCGATGGGGATGAAGTGGACGGCGTTCAGGCCGAGCGTCTTCAGGAAGGCCGAGTATTCGCTGACGATCTTCTGGTAGGTGGATTCGGAGTGGTCGACGAGGTCCATCTTGTTCACCAGCACGACGAGCTGCTTCACGCCTAGGAGCGAGAGCAGGAACGCGTGGCGACGGGACTGGTCCATCACGCCTTCCTTGGCGTCGATGAGCAGGAGGGCGGCGGAAGCGCTGGCAGCGCCGGTCACCATGTTCTTGAGGAACTCCTTGTGGCCCGGGGCGTCGATGATCGCGTAGGCGCGCTGCTTCGTGCGGAAGAAGATGCGCGTCGTGTCGATGGTGATGTTCTGTTCCTG
>CAIXQT010000303.1 GCA_903921665.1 uncultured Opitutia bacterium | reverse complement strand
GGCCAACCCGACTTCGCCGAGGTCAAGGGCCAGGCCGCCATCCGCCGGGCGGTCGAGGTCGCCGCAGCGGGCGGACATAACCTGCTGATGATCGGCCCGCCCGGCTCGGGCAAGTCGCTCATCGCGAAACGGATCCCGACGATCCTGCCGGCGGCCGACGCCGAGGAATTCCTCGAGATCCTCGGGGTACACTCGGCCGCGGGGACGCCGCTGACCGATGGGCGACGCGGCTGGCAAAGGCCGTTCCGCTCCCCGCATCATACGATCAGCGACATCGGGCTCATCGGCGGCGGCAGCATCCCCGGCCCGGGCGAAGTCTCGCTCGCGCACCTCGGCGTGCTCTTCCTCGACGAGCTACCGGAGTTCCGCCGCTCGGCCCTCGAGGTGCTGCGCCAACCGCTCGAAGACGGGCAAGTCACCGTCTCGCGCGCGGCGGCCAAGGTCACCCTACCCTCGCGGCTGATGTTGGTCGCGGCGATGAATCCTTGCCCATGCGGGCATCTCGGCGACCGACGTCGCGAGTGCCGCTGCTCGCCGATGCAAGTGCGCAAGTACCGTGGCAAAATCTCGGGGCCACTCCTCGACCGTATCGACATCCAGGTCGAAGCACCGGCACTGACCCTGGACGAACTCCGCAACGCCGCACCCGGCGAAGCCTCCGCCGCCATCCGGGAGCGCGTCGAAGCGGCGCGCGTGCAACAACGTCTTCGCTTCGGTAGCCGAACAGGCGGGTGTAACGCCCTCCTCGGCGGCCGCGAGCTAAGGGAATACTGCGCCTTGGAGAAAGCCCAGGGCGACCTCCTCCAGCAGGCGATGGAGAAGCTGGGCCTTTCAGCCCGAGCCTATGACCGCATCCTGCGGGTCGCCCGGACGATTGCCGACCTCGCGGATGCCGACCGTATCGCTACCGCCCACCTGCTGGAGGCCATCCATTACCGTTCCTTGGACCGGCATTGAAAAACACTCGCCCACCCACGGGAAATGCCTCCAATGAGGTCCTCCCCATGAAAACCCTGCACAAGCTCGGGCTCGTCTGCCTGCTCGCCCTCCTCGCCCTGCCCCTCGGCGCGGCTGAGAAGATCCGCGTCCTCATCCTCGACGGACGCAACAACCACGACTGGGTCCGCACGACCGAATCGTGCAAGGCCACCCTCGAAGCCACCGGCCGCTTCAGCGTGACGGTCGCCACCGCCCCCGCCGCCTTCGCCAAGCCGAAGCCCGGCAAGCCCAAGGCCGGCGACGCCGCCGCGAAGAAAGCCTTCGACGCCGCGATGAAGGAGTGGAACGCCGAAGAAGCCGCCTTCAAACAGGCTCACGCCGCCGAATGGGAACAGTGGTCCCCGAAGTTCGCCGACCACCAGGTCATCGTGAACAACTATAACGGTCCGGAATGGGGCACCGCGATGAAGGACTCCTTCACCGAGTTCGTCATGAACGGCGGCGGTCTCGTCAACGTCCACGCGGCCAACAACGCCTTCACCGGCTGGGATAACTTCAACGAGATGATCTGCTGCGGCTGGCGCGGCGCCACCTTCGCCAAGCGCATCGCCGTCGACGACAAGACCGGCCAGGCCGTCGCGCTCGTCGACGCCGATGAGAAGATCCAGACCAAGGGCTTCGGTTCCGGCCATGGCTCGAAGCACGTCTTCACCCTGAAGACCCGCGACGCCGCCCACCCGATCATGCAGGGCATCCCGGCCGAATGGCTCCACGCCACGGACGAACTCTACGGCCGCATGCGCGGCAGCGCCGACCACATGCACGTGCTCTCGAGCTCTTACTCCAAGCCCGAAACGGGCGGCACCGACATGCATGAACCGATGGTCTGGTACGCCCCCTTCAACAAGGGCCGCGTGGTCACCACCTCGATGGGTCACCTCTGGACCGGCGACACGACCTTCGACGCCCTGCACTGCGTGGGCTTCCAGACGATTCTCGCCCGCTCCACCGAATGGGCCGCGACCGGCAAGGTCACGTTGCCGATTCCGGAAGGCTTCCCGACCCTCGACAAGCCGAGCGTCATCGAGCCGTCCAAGGTCGTCTGGAAGAAGTAAGCCTCTCGCTCGAATCGGCGAACGAAGGCCCGCCATCGCGCGGGCCTTCTGCTTTTCAGGCGAAGCGACGCATCGCCACGCCCACCGTCGCGCAGATCTGCTCAGGCGAAAGGCTGATGCTGACGTGCAGGCACTTCTCGGAAGCAAGGTTCGGTCGTTCAAGCGTGGCGAGCTGGCTGCCGAGCAGGCCGGGCGGCATGAAGTGTCCTTTGCGGGCGTCAAGCCGCGCCTGCAGGAGTTCCTGGCTGCCGTCGAGGAACACGAAGAAGAGCTCCGGATCCCCTTCCCGCAGGCGATCGCGATAGGCTTTCTTCAAGGCGGAACAGGTGACGACCATCGACTCGCCCCGGGCCTTGCCCTCGGCGAGTCGCGCGGCCATCGCGGC
>CAIXQT010000302.1 GCA_903921665.1 uncultured Opitutia bacterium | reverse complement strand
TTACGGAGATTCATCTGTAAAGGCCTTACGCATAGGAAAATAGGCCCTTGTGCAAGGGGAATAAGCCACTGTTACCCAATTATTGCGGGTTTTGGGGCACCGGACGGGGGCAGGCGGTCTTAGGCCAGCCCGTCGCGCTCCAAAAGGGCCTCCGGATCGAGGTCCCGGCCCATGAAATCCCGGAAGAGTTTCTCGGCTGGCTCGGAGTTGCCCTTGGCCAGGACCTTGGTCCGGAGTTCGCGTCCGACCAGGGGGTTCAGGACCCCCTCCTTGAGGAAACGGGTGAAGGCGTCGGCCTCGAGGGCCTCGGCCCACTTGTAGGAGTAATAACCGGCGGCATACCCCGTGGCGTCTGAGAACAGGTGGTTGAACCGGCGGGCCATGGCCGGCCCTCGGCGGGTCGTCCGGGCCTGCCAGTCGGCAAAGTCCTCGTTCCAATGGGAGTCCAGGTCACGGCCGCGGAGCTCCTCGGCCCGGATGTGCAGGTCGAGGTCGAGCTTCGAGAAGGCGAGCTGACGCATGCAACTGGAGGCCGCGCGGAAATTGGCGGCGGCATCGAGCTTGGCCAGGAGGTCGGAGGGCAGCGGGGCACCGGTCTCATGGTGGCGGGCGAAGACGGCGAGGGACTCTTCTTCCCAGCACCAATTTTCCAGGATCTGCGAGGGCAGCTCGACGAAATCCCAGGCGACCCGGACGCCGGAGAGGGATTCGACTTCGACCTCGCTGAGGAGGTGATGAAGCAGGTGGCCGAATTCGTGGAAGACCGTGGTGACTTCGTCGTGATTGAGGAGCGCCTGCTTGCCGGCGACGGGCGGCGTGAAGTTACCGCACATCAGGCCGAGGTGCGGAGCAAACGAGCCGTCCGGACGCGGACCGCCGGTGCGGAAGAAGTTCATCCAAGCCCCTCCCCTCTTCGATTCGCGCGGGAACCAGTCGGTGTAGAAAGAGCCCAGCAGACGGCCTCCGTCGCGCACTTCGTAGAAACGTACTTCCGGATGCCAGACGCAGATCGGCGCGCCCTCGACGCGCGGTTCGGCGGCGCGGGCGACGGTCTTGGCGCCGGTAGCCGGATCGACGTGATAGGTATCACGGGCGACGACCTGGATGCCGAAGAGGCCGCCGAAAAGACGGAACATGCCAGCGATCACGCCGTCGACCGGAAACCACGGGCGCAGGGCCTCGTCGTCGAAATCATATTTCTCGCGGCGCATCTTCTCGGACCAGTAGCCGAATTCCCACGGGTGCAGCGAACGCAGCGCATCGCCGGCCTTGGCGGCACGGTAATGCTCGAGCTCGATGCCTTCGGCCTGGAACTTCGGGCGGATGCGCTGGCCGATGTCCTCGATGAACTTCAGCGCCGTCTCACCCGTACGGGCCATGCGGCGGGCGGTGGTGAAATCGGCGAAGTGCTTCTTGCCCAGCAGACGGGCCTTCTCGTGACGCAGGGCCAGGATCTCGCCGACGAGCGCGGTATTATCCCAAGCGTCCTTCAGGCCGACCTGACCGAGGCCTTCCCAGCACTGTCGGCGCAGGTCTTCATCATCGGCGTACTGCAGCACCGGCAGGACCGAGGGAGACTGCAGCGTAAGGCGCCAGGCTTCCGGCTTACCCTTCGCGGTCGCGGACTGCTTCGCCGCAGCGAGTGCGCCGGCCGGCAGACCCGCGAGGCG
Source organism: uncultured Opitutia bacterium (assembly GCA_903921665.1). Lineage (GTDB taxonomy): Bacteria > Verrucomicrobiota > Verrucomicrobiia > Opitutales > UBA953 > UBA953. Next base: position 2,140 of record CAIXQT010000302.1, on the reverse strand, counting down.
TTTCTCATCATCGATGAAGAGTTCCCAGGCGTTGGTGGAGTCCAGGACGTTCTCGGAATACTTCTGCGTCTTTTCCGCGAGCTGAGCATTGAGGGTCGCGAGGCGCGCCTTCCCTTCCGCAGGAAGGTCGGCGCCATTCTCTTCGAAGTCGGCCATCGTCTCCTCGAGGAAACGACGACGGACGCCCGTGAGCGCCTTGGCATCGGCCGTGGCGGCGTAAGCCTTGAAGACCGCCCAAAGTTCCGGATCGAGCGTCAGCGAGGTGAAGAACGCCGTGACCTCAGGCATCATCGCGTTGTAAGCCTTGCGGAGTTCAGGCGAGTTCAGGACGGAGTCGAGGTGCGAAACCAGGCCCCAGGCACGAGAGAGGTCCTTGGTCGTGGCCTCGAAAGCCAGCAGCACTTTGGCGTAGGTCAGGTCGGCACCCTTCGTCTGCTTGAACGCGTCGACGTTGGCGCTGGCGCGGCGCAAGGCCTCGCGGATATCCGGCTCGACATGTTCGGGCTTCAGGCTGCTCCAGTCGAAAAGGAACTCGTCGGCAAGGAAGGGGTGCACGCTTCCACCGTGCGGGAACGGGGGCCGATTTCAAGGCAACCCTACGTCCGGCGACGCCGGAAAGCAGCGAGGGCTTGCGGGGAGGCCTCGGCGGGCACACTTTGAGGCATGAGCAAGTTGGAGGCAGTGCCCGTCACCGGCATCGAGGTCATCCCCGTCAAGGGAGGCACCGCCGTATTCCTCGTGACCGCCGTGAAGGCCATGGTGATCCAGGTCGACCCCGCCGTCGGCGAGGCCCTGCAGGGCGCCTTGGACGGACGCGTGCCCGATCGTCCGCAGTCCCACGACCTCATGCTCCATCTCCTGCTCGGCCTGGACGCCGGCCTGGTCCACGTGGCCATCGTCGACGTCAAGGATGGCGTCTTCTTCGCCCGCATCCTGCTCGGACAGGAAGGCCCCGTGGCCCGCAAGATCGCCGAAGTCGACGCGCGCCCCAGCGACGCCCTCGTGCTCGCCGTGAAGGCCAAGCGACCGGTGTTCATCGCCAAGAGCGTCCTGGACGTCTGCGACGACATGACGGAGATGCTCGCGCGCCTGCGCAAGCAGGCGTGAGCGGCCCGCTGCCAGTCCCCGCCGTCGCCGGCACGCATCCTTCGGTGCTCGCGCCGATGCAGGACGTCACCACCACCGGCTTCATGCGCGTCATCGGCCGGCGCGGCGCGCCGGACTGGTTCGTGACCGAATATTTCCGGGTGCACGAGAGTTCGACGCCCGAGAAGCATATCGTCGACTCCGTCGTGAACCATGGTACCGGCCGGCCGGTCTTCGCGCAGCTCATCGGTGAGGACACCCCGCACATGCTGCGGACCATCCGCGAACTGCGGAAACTGCCCGTCGCGGGCATCGACCTCAACATGGGCTGCCCCGCGCCCAAGGTATATCGCAAGAACGTCGGCGGCGGCCTCCTGCGCGACCCCGCCAAGATCGACGAGCTCATCGGCGCGATGCGGCAGGAGATCCCCGGGCTCTTCACGGTCAAGATGCGCATCGGCTTCGACGGCCAGGAGCGCTTCGACGAGATCCTCGCGATCGTCGCCAAGCACCAGGTCGACCTGCTCACCGTGCATGGCCGCACCGTCAAGGGCCTCTATTGGTCCGAAGTGGATTACGCCGCCATCGCCAAGGCCGTGCAGTCCGTCCCCTGCCCCGTCATCGCCAACGGCGACGTCCTTTCCGCCGCCAAGGCCCAGCGCCTGACGGCCGAGACCAAAGCCCACGGGATGATGATGGGCCGCCACGCGATCCGGAACCCGTGGATCTTCCGCCAGTGGCGCGAAGTCCAGCAGGGCCTGACGCCGTTCGCGCCCACGCTGGCCGACGTACGCACTTATATCCAGGAGCTCGCCGACGAATGCTGCGACGCCGCCAAGGCCACCGACAAGCAGGCCGGCCGTCTCAAGAAGTTCCTCAACTTCGTCGGCCTCGCCGTGGACACCGAAGGCAAGTTCCTGCACGACATGCGCCGGACCGACAACCTGCCGGACCTCTTGAAATGCTGCGACGCGCACCTGCTGGGAGCGCGCGCCGGAGAGACTTATCCCGACGAACCGCACCGCGGCCTCATCGCCCGCCCCACGCGCGAGAC
>CAIXQT010000301.1 GCA_903921665.1 uncultured Opitutia bacterium | reverse complement strand
CCGGGCGGATCGAAGGCCATCAGCAGCGTGTGCGCCGTCATGACCGCCTCGTAAGGCTGGCCGGAACGCAGCGCCACGGTGGAAAGGTCTTCTTCGACGAAGCCGCGCTCATCGAGCGTGGCGATCAGCAGCTTGAGCGCCTCTTGCACGGCCGGATCGTCCGTCGCGGTCCGGGCTTGGTCGGCCAGGTGCTCCGAAAGCGAGGCCTCGCCCGTGGCTGACTCCATCATATGCCGACGACGTTCCTCGTCCTCCTGGGTGTAGCCCTGGGAACGGATCTCTTCGTAGTAGCTCTCATCCCAATCTTCCTTCATGCGCTTCAACGCGTCGAAGTCGTCGTCACCGAGGGAAAGCTCGCGCGGCCCCTCCTCTTCCGGCGACTCGGAGGGGGGCGGCGCATCCAGGCTTTCGTTACCGACCGGCTCGACTTCCTCCAGCAGAGGATTGGCCGCCATCTCTTCCGAGATCTCACGGAGGAGCTCGGCAGCCGGGACCTGTAGGATCCGTAGCGACTGGCGAAGCTGCGGCGTCAGGACAAGGCCTTGGACCTGCTTCTGGGATTGATTGATGCCTGGATTAGCCATCGAGCGAGCCCCAGCAAAGAGGGTTTTGCATCGATTGGCAAAAGGTATCGCCGACCCCATTCCGCTTGCGTAACCATCGCCGGCGAACAGACTTGGAAAACACCGAAGCTGGACCGTCCGCCTTATGCGTCACTTCAATCTCCTGCTCGGTCAAGAAATCCGCGGGCCGCTGACCGAAGCCGAAATCGAAGCGATGATCGCCGCCGGAACCGTGACCGCCGAGACGCCCTGCGCTCCCGTCGGCGCCCAGGCATGGACCCCGCTCTCCCAGCACTTCCCGATCCGTCCGGGCCTGAAAGTCCAATGGACCAAGCCCGTCTCGACCGCCTCCGAAGAAAAACTGGCGGCCGTCCGCATCGATCCCCTCACCCGGAAGCGGCTCCTCGCCTACGGCCTCGCCGACGCGGTGACCGTGGAAGCGCTGACGCAAGTACAGGCGGAGCAAGCCATCGCGCTCAAGGAAACCGTCGTCCGCGGCGAACTCCGCCGGCACCGGTTGGCCGCCAGCATCGCCGTCGCTTTGGGTTTGTTCCTCGGTGCGCAGGCCGGCCTCGCGGAGAACCCCGCCTCTGACCAGCTCGGCAAGCTCGTCGGTTTCTTCATCAAGGAGCAAGGCGACGCCAAGCACGCCCTGCACATGCTCCGCGGCTCCCTGCGCGAACAGGCCGACCTCCGCGAACGGGAACGCGAACGCAAGCGACTGGAAAAGCCCAAGCCGGCCGCGAAGTAAGCAGCTTAGTTCGCGCGACGCGTCCAGCAGTCCGGCTCGGAACAATCGCCCAACATGGAGGGCGTGAGGCGCGTGACTTTGCCGGTCACGCTGTCGACGATGGCCAACCAGCCGCCTTGGGCGGCGACGAGGTGACGTCCGTCGGCGCACCACGAAGCATGCGCGAGCGGCAAGGGGCTCGGCGTGTCGATCGAAGCGACGGTGCCGGCGGCGATATCGATCAGGCCGAGGCGAAGCCGACCTTCCTGATAGGTGAAGACGAGCTGGTTCGGGACGACCGGATTCCAGCGCGGCTCGGTGCTGTAGCTATGTCCGGTGGAAACGGCGCGCAAGGCGCCGCCGGCGGAACTGGCGAGGTAGATTCCCGGACGGCCGGTCGGGCCGGCGGTCAGCGCGAAACGCGTGCCATCCGGCGACCAGGAGGGATCCGTATTCACCCATTCCATGCTGGGCGCCTTGATCACGCGGAGGGGCGACTGGCCCTGCGGGCCCGCGACGAAGATGTCCATCGTGCCCTTGTTCGACGAGGCGAACGCGATGCGCCCGTCGGGACCGCTGCTCGCCGCGCCCAACGCGCCGCGCACGTTCGTGATCACCTTGGCGGCCTCGCCGATGCCGTTGGTCGAGAAGATCTCCGGCCAGTTGGAACGAAACGAGGAGACGAAGAAGATGCGGGAACCGTCGGCGGACCAGCGCGGGCCGATCGAGGTGTTGCGGTAGTTGGTGAGGCGAAGCGTCTTGGAGCGCGCCAGGTTGGTGACGTAGATCTCGGCGTAGCCGGTGAAACGGGAGACGAAGGCGACCTTCGTGTCGGCGAACAGCGGCTTGAGCTGCCAGCGACGACCGAGGCCGACGAGCGCGGCGTCGGCGACCTTCAACGCCAGCTGGTCTTCGTCCTTCGCCTCGATGTCGGCGCTGAAAGCGTAGCCGGCGTTATCGCAGGCGACGACGGCGCTGAGTCCGGTGCGACCGATGCGCACCTTGACGGAGGAGCCGGGCGAGATCTGGATCGCCCCATGCGTCGAAAGCGCGAACTGCACCAGGCTGCCGAGAGTGGGATCGTCCGAGACCACCGCCACGGATACGAGGCCTCGCCGGGCTTGCGCGGCGATGTCGTCATTGACGACCACGTTGCCCTGACCGAAGAGCGGAGCGACGAAGAGAAAGGCGAAAAGGGCAAGGAGGCGCATCAGGCGGAAGGGTTCGTGAGGTTAGCAGTTTGACCTATGTTCGGCGGGGAGTTCAATCCCGCTGATGTCACTCGATAAGGAATCCGTCCAGAAGGCCCTCGGCCAGATCCGCTACCCGGGCTACAGCCGCGACATCGTCTCCTTCGGGCTGGTCAAAGGCATCGAGGTCACCCTCGAGGGCAAGGTGAGCGTCGGTCTGGCGGTCACGAGCGCCGACCCCGAAGTCCCCAAGAAACTCTACGCTGACATCGAATCCGCCCTGAAGGCCCTCGGAGCCCAACACCCCGAGATCGCCATCACGGTGACCGTCCCGAAGGGCACGCCGCCCGCGGCCGGCGCCCCGGCGGCCACGACCAGGCTCCCCGCCGACGCCGGCGTGGGCAAGGTGAAGCACATCATCGCCGTCGCCAGCGGCAAAGGCGGCGTCGGCAAGTCCACTTTCGCCGTCAACCTCGCCTGCGCCTTGGCCCGCGCCCTCTCCGACCAGGGTCGCCCCGGCAAGGTCGGCCTGATGGATTGCGACATCTATGGCCCGTCCGTCCCCCTGATGATCGGCGTCAACGGCCGCCCCCTCCTCGACGGCGACACCCTCATCCCCCTGGAGAACTTCGGCGTGAAGGTCATGTCCATGGGTCTCCTGATCGACGCCGACGCCCCGGTGGTCTGGCGCGGCCCGATGATCATGAAGACGATCTCCCAGTTCGCCACCAACGTCCGCTGGGGCGAACTCGACGTCCTGCTGATCGACCTCCCCCCGGGCACGGGCGACGCCCAGCTCTCCATCGCCCAATCGATGGCCCTCAGCGGCGCCATCATCGTGACCACCCCGCAGACGGCGGCGGTCGCGGTCGCCCTCCGCGGCGCGGCGATGTTCGCGAAGGTCGGCGTGCCGATCCTCGGCGTGGCCGAGAACATGAGTTTCCTGGAAGCCGCCGACGGCTCACGCCAATATCTCTTCGGTCAGGGCGGCGGACTCAAGGTCGCCACGGCCCTGGACACGACCCTCCTCGGCGAGGTGCCCCTCGACCAGGCCATCCGCCAAGGCGGCGACCACGGCATCCCGGTCGTCATCAGCCATCCGGACAGCAATCCGGCCCGGGTTTTCCGTTCGGTCGGCCTAACGGTGCTCCAAGGGCTCGAAAAGACGGCGTAACCCGGCCGTCGCCTACGGCTTGCAAGTTCGTCATATTTCCCTCAATCTCGGGATCAAGAATGAGCGACGTGCATCAGGAGCCGAAGACCGACGCCGATCTGGCGTCCCGTTCGTCCCTGTATGCGGAATTCCTCGCCGAGCGTGAGGAGATCCTGCGTCACAAGTGGATCGAGTCCGAGAAGGCCGGACGCGACATCGGCTTCGAGCGCGCGCTGATCGACTGGACCCGCCACCACCGGGCCCGCTGGCGCCTGCTCCGCCGTTCCAGCAAGGCGGCCTAAGGGGCATCTAGCCAAACAGAAGGGCCGGCTCGCATCGCTGCGGCCGGCCCTTCTGGCTTAGGAAGGAAAGGAGCTTAGCCCTTGATCTCCTTATGCAGCGTGTGACGGCGCAGGGAGGGGTTGTACTTCTTGAGCTCCACCTTCTCCTGGGAAAGCTTCTTGTTACGGGTGGTCATGTAACGGGAAGGGCGCTTGCCCTCCTTGCGGGCTTCGGTGCATTCAATGATAACGATTTCGCGAGCCATGGTTTTTGTCGGTTGGAAGGTTGAGGTTTGGGAACGGCCTCGGTCGGAGCAAGCCCGAAAAAGAGCCGGGCGGCCTTTTGGGCCGCCCGGTTCGTTCCGAAGGTGGGGTTAATCAGCCCCAGAGACGCTTCTTATGGCGATTTTCCTTCGAGCGCTTGCGGCGCTTGTGCTTGTTCATCTTCAGACGACGCTTCTTCTTGAGGCTTCCCATGGGTGATAGTGACTCGCAACTTGGCGACCCCTCGG
>CAIXQT010000300.1 GCA_903921665.1 uncultured Opitutia bacterium | reverse complement strand
TCGTTCCTGTTCCTGCCCGCCGCGATCCTCGCGATGTGGTTGCCGACCGAGGAGGCTACTTCCTGAGTCCGCCCAGTCCGGCGATCGCCTTGAACTCGGCTGCGGTCACCGGCGTGACGGAGAGACGGTTGCCCGGACGCAGGATCAGCATGTCCTTGAGCGCCGCGCAGTCGCGGAGGTCGGGCAGGCTGACGAGGCGCTTGAAGCCTTGGTGGAACGAGACCTCGATGCAGCTCCAGCGCGGATTGTCCTTGGCCGACTTGGCGTCGTAGTAGTCGGACTTGGGCTCGAATTGCGTGGGATCGTCGAAGGCTTCCTTGGAGACCTTGGCCACGCCGACGATGCCGGGCTCGTCGCAGTTGGAATGATAGAACAGCACGAGGTCGCCGACCTTGGCCGAACGCATGAAGTTACGCGCTTGGTAATTGCGCACGCCGGTCCACGGTTCCTTGCCCTTGCGTTCGAGTTCTTGGAAGGAGAACTCGTCCGGTTCGGACTTCATCAGCCAATGGTGCATAGGGCCAACGTGCAGGGCAGGGCGGTCTTTTCAAGGCAGGGCTGCGGTCTTGCCCTTTCCTCCGGGCAGAGCCTAATCACCGCGTGCGCCTGCTGGACTCCCATTGTCACCCGGAATACGCCGTCAAGGCTGGGCGTCTGGCCGCGTGGGTGGGGGAATGCCGCGCCGCCGGCGTCGAAGGCGTCGTCGCCATCGGGACGGACCTCAAGGATTGGTCCGCCTACCGTGACCTCGCGGCCACGCAGCCGGATTTCTTCCGTCATACGGTCGGCCTCCATCCCTGCCATGTGGAGGAAGGGTGGGAAGAGACGGTCGCGGCCATCTCCCCCTATTTCGCCGACCAGACGCACCCCGCGGCGCTCGGCGAGATCGGCCTGGATTATTTCCGCCTGCCGACCGAAGCCGCCGAGGCTGAGCGCATCAAGGGCTGGCAGCAGGAAGCCTTCCGTCGTCAGCTCTCCTTGGCCTATCAGTTCGGTTGCCCGGTGGTCATCCACTCCCGGCACGCTTTCGACGATTGCGTGCGCCTGATCGACGCCAGCGGCGTGGATTGGCGCAAGGTGGTGTTTCATTGCTTCGTCGAGGGGCCGGAGCAGGTCCGTCAGGTCAACCAACGCGGCGGCCGCGCCTCGTTCACCGGCATCATCACCTACGCCAAGTCCGAGGAAATCCGGCAGGCGCTCAAGGCCCAGGGTCTTGCCCGGCTGATGCTCGAGACCGACGCCCCTTACCTCGCCCCGCAGTCCGTCCGTGGTAAGGAAAATACACCGGCCTATCTCCCGGAGATCTGCGCCAAGGCGGCCGAGCTGCTGGGCCTGCCGGCCGACGAGGTCGCCGAGGTCGCCACGCGCAACGCCCGCGAGTTCTTCGGGTTCGCCGCAGGCTGACACCACATTGTCACGGGTCCGCCCCCGTCCTTTCGCACATCCGTGGCATCATCGCCATAGATGTCACCGCAGAGCGTTCCCAGTCCCAGCAATACCGACGTACTGAAGGCCAATCTCGGCCCGCTGGCTTGGGCGGAGCCGGCCCTCGACCGGTTCTTCAATGTGCGCGCCTTCGACGCTTTCCTCGCACGCATCCATGCGGCGGGTCGTCCGGATTTCTTCACGTCGGCGATGGAGCAGGCCGGGCTGAGCAATACCTGGAGCGACCAGTGTCTGGCGCGTATTCCCCGCTCCGGTCCTTTGGTGGTGGTCGCGAACCATCCGCACGGCCTGGCGGATGGGCTCGTGGCCATGGATTTCCTGCTGCGTGCCCGCCCGGACGCGTTGGTCGTCGGCAACCGCTGGCTCAGTCAGATCCCCGGCATCCGGCCGTGGCTCATCGAGGTCAATCCCTTCAGTCCGGACGCCTCTGATCCGGGCAATGTCGCCGGAACGCGACGCATCCTTTCTCACCTGCGCGCCGGCGGCTGTATCCTGACGTTCCCCGCCGGTGAGGTCTCCAGCCTCAGGCTGAAGTCCCGTCGCGTGGACGATCCGGTCTGGTCTCCCCAGGTGGTCCGCATGGCGCGTAAGGTCGGCGCCTCGCTGCTGCCGTTGCGGGTCGAGGGGCGTAACTCCGGGCTCTTCCAGTCGCTCGGCTTGGTCCACCCGCGGCTCCGCACGATGCTGTTGTTGCGCGAGTTCCTCCATCATCGCGGCAAGGTGATCCATCTCCGCACGGCCAATCCCGTGACGCCTGCCCAACTGGCGGATCATCCGGATGACGAAGAGGCCACGAGCTTCCTGCGCCTGCGTTGCGAACTGCTTTCCAATCGCAACACCCAAGGGAAAGCCAAGGCCCCGGCGCCGGCCGCCCCGCAGGCGCCGATCATCCCCCCGGTGAATCCTTTGCTCCTGCG
>CAIXQT010000299.1 GCA_903921665.1 uncultured Opitutia bacterium | reverse complement strand
GCTTCGGGCGAAAGGGACTCGGCGAGCGTGAGCGCCTGGATCTTGTGCGGGACGGTGAGGTTCACGCCGGCGAAGCCTTTGGCGTGGAGCAGGCGCAAGGCTTCAGGCAGTTCCTCGGCGGCGATGTGCAGGCGGTGGTAGCGCACGCCGGCGAGGCGCGGGTGCGTCGGGAGCAGCGTCGCGAGCGCGGCGTTATGCATCGCCGGACTGAGCGAATGCGCGATCGGGTCGCCGAGGACGCCGAGCTGCCCGGGTGCGAAGTCGGTCGTGCGCAGGGACGCGAGCGTGAGGGTGTCAGGCGCGCTCATCGGATTTTTCCAAGGCGTGGACGAAGGTGAGGAACAGGCGGCTGCTGCGGTCATCGCCCTGGGCTTCGAACTGCGAGACCAGGTTGCGGCAGCAGCGCGCGAGGGTCTGGTGCGTCGTCACCGGGAGGAGGAACGCTTCGTCCGCCGGTAGCTGGTTGTCGAGCAACAGCAGTTGGACTTCCGCGCGGGTGCGGAAGGCCCCACCTTCGTAGCAGTCGACGTAGAGCGGTTCGCGACCGCGGAAGATGCCGACCATGAAGCGGCCGGGCAGGCCGACGGGCTCGACGGGCAGGCCGAGGCGACGGGCGACGAGCAGGAAGATCAGGCAGAGCGAGATCGGGATGCCGCGTCGGCTACGGATGACCTGCGAGAGCAGGGAAGAAGCCGGGATGGCGAAGCTCTCCTGGGCGCCTCGGTAGCCTTCTTCGCCGAAGATCACGCGGCAGAGCAGGCGGCATTTCGCGCGGACGTCGAGCGGCTCCGCCATGAGTTCCCGCGTCCGTTCGGCGAGTCGGTCGAGCTCGGTCGCATAGGCGTCGTCGGCGAGGGATGGCGCGGTGGCGCGCTCGAGCAGCAGGCAGGCTTCCTCGAGGTCGCAGTGCGGGTCGCTGATATGCGCAAGGAATGCGTGCGCAGCGGCTTCCGGCGTCCGCAGGTCGGCGAGCAACGTGCGGGCGTGGGCGGCCAAGGCTTCATGCTTGGTCATCGACTCAAGCCAGAGGACCCCCGGGAGTCCGGCGGCCTTGATCTTGCCGAGCACGGCGAGCCGGACGACCGGGGAAGGGTCATCGAGAAGGCGCTCCAGGCTCGCCAGCTCCGCGACATGCGTCATGTCGGTTTTCTACCGACGACGACAGGGTTACGGCAACAAGGGAGTCCGCTGACTGCGGTCTTTTAGGGATTGACGGAGGGAGCGACAACTCGTCGCCCACGGGACGCATTGTCGCTCGGTTGTCTCTCCGTAAGTCGGATAGGAGGAGCTTTCAGGCCTCTATCCGTCGTCCGGGCTTGGAACGATTGGTGCAACCTTGTTGGCATGTCCTCTCCTTACGGCAACCTCACCGAAAAGACCTCCGAAGCCCTCCAGCAGGCGCAGAGCGAGGCGATGCAGCGTCGCAATCCTTCGCTGGAGCCGGCGCACCTTCTCCATGGGCTCCTCGCCCAGGAAGGCGGCGTGACCTCCTCGCTCTTCCGTCGCGCAGGCAAGGACGAAGCCGCGCTGGCGACCGCCGTCGCCGGCCAGCTCGCCCGCCTGCCCAAGCTCGCCCAGGCGGCGGGTCAGCCGAGCCTCTCTTCCGAGACGCACGCGCTCCTGCTCAAGGCCAAGGACGAAGCGGAGTCCATGAAGGATGATTTCGTCTCCGCCGAGCACGTGCTGCTCGCGCTCGCCGAGACGCCTTCACTCCGCCCCGTTTTCGCGGCCGTCGGCTTCGACCGCAAGGCCATCCTCGCCGCGCTCCAGGCCGTGCGGGGTTCGCAGCGCGTGACCTCGGCTAACCCTGAAGCCACTTACGAGGCCCTCGCCAAGTATGGTCAGGATCTCACCGCGCTCGCCCGCACCGGCAAGATGGATCCCGTCATCGGGCGGGACGAGGAGATCCGTCGCGTCATCCGCATCCTTTCCCGTCGCACGAAGAACAATCCCGTGCTCATCGGCGAACCCGGCGTCGGCAAGACCGCCGTCGTCGAAGGCCTCGCCCAGCGCATCGTCAACGGCGACGTCCCGGAAAGCCTCCGCGACAAGACGCTGTTCTCCCTGGACATGGGCTCGCTCGTGGCCGGCGCGAAGTATCGCGGCGAATTCGAGGAGCGCCTCAAGGCCGTGCTCAACGAGATCAAGTCCGCCGAAGGCGGCATCCTGCTCTTCATCGACGAGATGCACACGCTCGTCGGCGCGGGCAAGGCCGACGGCGCGATGGACGCCGCCAACCTCCTGAAGCCCATGCTGGCTCGCGGCGAGCTGCATTGCATCGGAGCCACGACGCTCAAGGAATTCCGCGAGCACGTGGAGAAGGACCCGGCGCTGGAGCGTCGTTTCCAGCAGGTCCTCGTCGAGCCCCCGAGCGTGCCCGACACGGTCTCCATCCTCCGCGGACTCAAGGAACGCTTCGAGGTCCACCACGGCGTGCGCATCGAGGACGCCGCGCTCGTCGAAGCCGCCACGCTTTCCGACCGCTATATCACCGCGCGTTTCCTGCCCGACAAGGCCATCGACCTCATCGACGAGGCCTGCGCCCAGATCCGCACCGAGATCGACAGCGTCCCTTCCGAGCTCGACGCCCTTAATCGTCGCGTGCTCCAGCTCGAGGTGGAGGAATCCGCCCTTAAGAACGAGAAGGACGAGGCCTCGAAGGTCCGCCTGGCCGCGCTCCGTAAGGAGCTCGGCGCCGCCCGCGAAGAGCAGACGGCCTTCCGCGCCCGCTGGGACGCCGACAAGAAGGCCGTGACCAAGGTGCGTACTTCCCGTGCGCAGCTCGAGGACGCCAAGGCCGCGATGGCCAAGGCCGAGCGCGCGGGCAAGCTCGAGGAAGTCGCCAAGCTCCGCTATGGCACGATTCCCGAACTCGAGAAGGACGTCGCCAAGCTCGAAGGCGTCGCGAAGTCCGTCACCGGCCTTTTCCGCGAGACCGTCACCCCTGAGGAGATCGCCGAAGTCGTCGCCCGCTGGACCGGCGTACCCGTGAGCAAGCTGCTCGAAGGTGAACGCCAGAAGATCCTCCGCCTCGCGGACAACCTCAAGGCCCGCGTCGTCGGCCAGGAGGAGGCCGTGCGCGTCGTCGCCGAAGCCGTGCAGCGTTCGCGCGCCGGCGTCCAGGATCCGCGTCGCCCCGTCGGCTCGTTCCTCTTCCTCGGCCCCACCGGCGTCGGCAAGACGGAGCTCGCCAAGGCCCTCGCGACCGAACTTTTCGATAACGAGAAGTCCATGATCCGCATCGACATGTCGGAATACATGGAAAAGCACGCCGTCTCGCGCCTCGTGGGCGCGCCTCCCGGCTACGTCGGGCATGAAGAGGGTGGGCAGCTGACCGAGGCGCTCCGTCGCCACCCTTACGCCGTCGTCCTGCTCGACGAGGTCGAGAAGGCGCACCCGGAAGTCTTCAACATCCTGCTCCAGGTCCTGGACGACGGTCGCCTGACCGATTCGCAGGGCAGGACCGTCGACTGCCGCAACGCGATCTTCATCATGACCTCGAACATCGGCAGCCGGCATATCGCCGAGCACGCCGGCTTCGGGCTCACGGATAGCGTCCGCGAATCCGTCATGGCGGACCTGCGCGCCCATTTCCGTCCGGAGTTCCTGAACCGCATCGACGACATCGCGCTCTTCCAGCCGCTGGGTCACGAGCAGGTCGCCGCGATCGCGGGCATCATGCTGCGCGGCCTTAACGACCGTCTCGCCATCAAGCGGATCCGCCTCGACTTCGATAAGACCGCCTTGGCGCTGATCGCCGAGAAGGGATTCGACCCCGTCTACGGAGCTCGCCCCCTGCGTCGCTACCTGCAGCGCGAAGTCGAGACCTCGCTGGCCAAGGCCATGCTGGCCGGCGATATTCCCGAAGGCAGCCTCGTCCTCGTCAAGCGGGCGAAGGATACCCTCGGCTTCGAGGTCAAGGCCGGCGGGTTTTCGGATTGAAGGAATCCGCAGCCCGAGGGAGTCTGGGGGTCATGACCGCTACGCGCATCCGCTGCGGGGTGGCCGGCACGGGTTCGCTCGGCCAGCACCACGCCCGCATCTACTCGACCCTGCCCGGCGCCGAACTCGCCGGCATCTTCGAACCGAACGACGCCCGGGCGGCCGAGATCTGCGCCAAGCATAACTGCCATCGGTTCGCCACGCTCGACGAGATGGCGGCCGGCTGCGACGCCGTCAGCGTCGTCGTCCCGACCAACCACCACGCCGCCGTCGCGCTGCCGCTGCTGGCCAAGGGCGTCCATCTCCTGATCGAGAAGCCCATCTGCGTCACGCTCGAGGAGGCCGCCCAGATCCTGGACGCCGCCGCCAAGGCCGACCGCATCGTCCAGGTCGGCCATATCGAGCATTACAACCCCGTGATGTCGTATCTCGAAAAGGCCGTCACCGACGCCCGTTACATCACCGCCGAGCGCCTGGCGCCCTTCACCCCGCGCGGCACCGAGGTCGGCGTCGTGCTGGACCTGATGATCCACGACATCGGCATCGTCCTGCAGCTCGCCAATTCCCCCGTCGAGCGCATCGACGCCGTCGGCGTGTCCGTCGTGACCAAGACCGAAGACATCGCCAACGCGCGTATCGCCTTCAAGAACGGCTGCGTCGCCAACCTCAGCGCCAGCCGCGTCTCGCTGAAGAAGAACCGCGAGATCCGCGTCTTCCAGACCGGCGGTTACCTCTCCATCGACTTCATGGGCCAGAAGGGCCACACCGTGCGCGTGGATCCGACCGCCGAGGGCGGCTTCGCCAAGGAAGAGATTCCGATCGAGAAGGGCGAACCCCTCGCCATCGAACTGGCTTCGTTCACCGCCTGCGTCCGCGAACGCAAGAGCCCTAAGGTCAGCGGCGAGCTCGGCCGCACCGCCTTGCAGGTCGCCATCCAGATCACCGAACAGATCCGCGCCGGCATGGCGCGTAAGTGAGCCCGTGAGCTCGTTTCCGTCCATCCCGGCGCAGTTCGACCGGCCCCGCGCGGGCGAGGTCGACGTGCTCGTGGTGGCGGGAGAGCATTCCGGCGACCAGCATGCCGCCAAGGTCGTGGCCGAACTGCTCAAGGCCCGACCCGGGCTGCGCGTCGTGGCTTTCGGCGGGCCGCAGCTGCGCGCCGCCGGCGCCCAGTTGCTCTTCGACATGACCACGTTCTCCGCCGTGGGCATCGTGGAGATCCTTTCCGCTTATCCTTTCTACCGGAAGCTCTTCGCGCGGATGGTCGCCTGGACCACGCAGTGGAAGCCGAAGGTCGTCGTCCTCGTCGACTACCCCGGGCTCAATCTCCGTCTTGCTAACGAACTCCGCAAGGCCGGCCTGTCGCGTGCCGGCTTCGGCGAGACCGCGGTCATCCAATACGTCAGCCCGCAGCTCTGGGCTTGGAAGCCGAAGCGCCGTTTCACCATGGCGCGCGACCTGGATGGCGTCGGCACCATCTTCCCGTTCGAGCCGGCGTGTTATGCCGACACCAAGCTGGACGCCCGATTCGTCGGTCACCCCTTCGCCGAGTCGGATCACCAGCCCGCGCTGAGCTATGACCCCGAAGGTCCCGTGTTGCTCCTGCCCGGCAGCCGACCAAAGCCGGTGCGGAAGATCTTCCCGGCCCTCGTCGAAGCCTTTGCGCTCTTCCGCCAGGATCACCCTAAGCGCCGCGCGCTCGTCCTGCACACCGGCGGCGAAGTGCATGCGGAGCTTTATCGCCTGCTGGCCGAGTACGGCGACCAGGCCAAGGGCATCGATCTCCGCCCTGTTTCCGAAGGACCTGCCGCCGGCTGCGCCGCGCTCGTCAGTTCCGGCACGATGTCGCTCTCGGTCGCGCTCGCAGGCATTCCGGGGGCTGTCGTCTACCGCGCCAATCCGCTCACCTGGATCGTCGGCCGTCGGCTGATTGCCGGCCGGATCGACGACCTCGGAATCGCGAACATCCTCCTCAAGCGTCAGGCGTGGCCTGAATACCTGCAAGGTGCTTGTGAGCCGGCGGCTTTGGCCGCGCGTCTCCGTGCCTGCGTCGATACGACTGAACCGCGCTCTCAGGCCGTCGCCGATGCCGGTGAACTCTTGCGCCTGCTTTCGGCCCAATCTGGTTCCACCCCCGCCGAATGGGTGGCCTCCTTCCTGCCCAAGTGAGCATCCCGCTGAAAATCGCCGTGCTCGGCTGCGGGTATGTCGGCGCGGAGTTCGCCCGTCAGGCGCGCGCGGCCGGACATGGCGTGCTCGGTGTGGTCCGTTCGGAAGCCTCACGCGACAAGCTCCGCGCCGAAGGCATCGCCGCCGAAGTTTTCGATATTCAAGCAGGCGATTGGGCGCAGCTCCCTAACCAATTTGATGCGGTCGTGTATGCAGCCAGCACCGGCGGTGGCGGGCCTGAGGCTTATGCCTTAGCTTACGACGTCGGCGTGAAGCGTGCGCTGGCCTGGGCGAAGGGCGTCGGCGCGCGATGCTTTATTTTCACCAGCTCCACCGGCGTGTATCGTCAGGACGACGGCGGTAAGGTCGACGAGATGTCTCCGGTCGGCGGAGCGCCGACCGCGGATGCGATTCTCGGAGGCGAACACGCCGTGCTGTCAGCTGGCTTCGCCAAGGCGCGCGTGCTTCGCTTCGGCGGACTCTACGGACCAGGCCGCCATCATCTCGTCGATCAGTTGCGCCGCGGCGACAACGTCATCGGCGGTCGCGTGGATCACTTCATCAATTATCTCCATCGCGATGATGCGGCCTCTTCGATCCTCGCTGCGATCGTCGGCGGTCCCGTCGGGGCCAGTGTCTACAACGTGTGTGATGGGAATCCGGTGACGAAAGAAGCCCTCGCGAAGTGGATCGCGGTGCGGTTAGGCCAGCCCGACCCGGTCTTCGATCCGGCTGCTCCGGCGGGTCCGCGGGTGGCAAAAGGGGGGCGGACCCAGCCGAACCGCATCGCTTTGACGGGTCGAATCGCTGCGGAATTAGCCTGGAAACCCCGGTTTCCTGATGTATTTGCTGGTTTAAGTGAGCTTTTCTGAGGCTTCCGCCCGTCTAAGCCTGCCGGCTTTACGGCAGGTTCTTCACCCGACCGTCTTCATCCTGTAACAATAGGATGAGATAGTCCGGTCGCATAACCGCACCCACACCTATGAATAGCACCCTCAAGTCCATGCTGATCGCCGCTGCCGCCATTACGTCGGTCTCGGCTTTCGCCCAAGACAAAGCCACGCTCGATCTTCTCGTGAAGAAGGGCCTCATCACCGCTGAAGAGCGCGCGAAGACCCTGGACGAAGCCGCCAAGGCCCGTTCGGCCTCCGGCCTCAACAAGATCTTCGTCAAGGAAGACGCTACCAAGCGCCTCACCTTCTCGGGTCGTGTCCAGACCCAGTATGAAGCCATCAGCGGCTCGACGACCACCGCCCTTGGTGCTGAAACCCAGGCTGTTGACTTCAGCAATGCTTTCATGCGTCGCCTCTACCTCGGTTTCAAGGTCGACATGGGCGAAGGCATCTCCGCCGAGCTCGTCAACAACTTCGCGGACAACAGCAGCAACCTCGATAAGGCGATCTTCACCGCCGAGACCAGCTACGGTAACTTCATCCTCGGTTACCAGAAGGTCCAGTGGGGTCTCGAAGAGAACACCTCCTCCTCCAAGCTCCTGACCGTCGAACGCTCTGCCTCGAACCGCTTCTGGAACGAGTCTGCTAGCGCCACCAACGGCCGTCTCGGTTTTGGCGCCCGCCACACCGGTCTCCACTACGCCAACAAGTACGCCGTGGACGCTGCCCAGACCCTCGAATACGGTGCTTCCATCGCCAACGCCGTCCAGGGCCAGTCCCAGCCGGGTAACTTCAACAACGACCTCGGTACGTTCGCGAACCTGATCTACACCTACAAGGTCTCGGATACCAATAAGCACTCCATCGGTGTCAATTGGGGTTCCCAAGTCGATAGCCGCGACGCCACCGGCGCCAACTCCACCGGCGTCAACTCCGCCAAGATCTCGGGCTTCAACCCGTACATCAAGTCGCAGTTCGACAAGCTGATCGTCCAGGGTGAATTCATCTCCACCAAGAACGAAGCTCGTGGCGCCCTCGCCAACGGTCTCGAGCGCAAGCCCGAAGGTTACACGCTCCTCGCCGCCTATAAGTTCACCGACCAGGTCGAAGGCGTCGTGCGATACTCGCAGCTCGACACCGACGGCCAGGGCGCTTCTTTCGGCGACCTCTACCGCGATGCCAAGAACGTCGGCACGAACCTCTACAACAAGTTCGACAGCGTCTACGTGGGCGTGAACTACTACTTCGTGGACCACAACGCGAAGATCATGCTCGGCTACGAAAAGGCCAAGGCTTCTGACGGCCTCACCGCCAACACCCTTGGCGCCGCCCAGGACAGCCGCAAGGCCGATGCGGATATCTTCCGCCTCCAGGCTCAGGTTCTGTTCTAAGCCAACCCTAGGTTAGCTTCATTGCACGAGGGCCGGCAGGGATGCCGGCCCTCTTTCGTTGGCGGATGCGCCGACCAGCCCGGACCTTGCGGCCCGGGCTGTTTCATATCCATGATACGACATGGCGGACATCTATTCCCGCGCCCAGCGTAGCGCTCTGATGGCCAGGGTGCGCGGGCGGGGCAACGCCACCACGGAAGGCGCCTTGGCGGCCGTGCTGAGGGCCCATGGCTGGTCGGGCTGGCGTCGGCAACGGACCTTGCGCGGCCACGGCGCCAGTGGCGTGCCGTTCCGCGTGCGGCCCGACTTCGTCTTCAGTTCCAGGCGCATCGCGATCTTCGTCGACGGGTGTTTCTGGCATGGCTGCCCGCGGCATGGCGCGCAGCCGAAGGGGAACGCCGTCTTCTGGCGCGCGAAGTTCCGGCGCAACCGCGCGCGCGATCGCCGCGACACGCGTAACTTGCGCCGGGCCGGCTGGCAGGTCGTGCGCCTGTGGGAGCATGAGTTGCGGTCCAAGGTGCGCCCGAGGTTGCTCGCGAAGCTGGGCCGCCTTTTCGCCTAGGTACGAAAAAGCCCGACCAAGCGGTCGGGCTGTTCGGGCGGCTGAGGCGAACCTCAGAGCGCGCGGTAGTTGGGCGAAGCGTTGTCGGTGCCCTTGGTCTGTTCGCGGAGGCGGCGGTTCTCTTCTTCGAGTTCGGTGACGCGGGCGGAGGCGGCGGCGGCCTTGGCATTGGCGTCGCGGAGGGCCGTGGAAGCGGCTTCGAGGTCGGCTTCGGCCTTCTTCTGCTTGGCGATGGCGTCCTTCAGTTCGGAGCCGTCGCGGAGGCGGGCGAGTTCGGCGGTGAGCTCATTGACGCGGTTAGCGGCGTCGGCCTTGGCCTTCTCGAGCTCGGCGGCCTTCACGGCGGCCTTACCGGCGTCTTCCTTGGCCTTGGCGAGTTCGGCTTCGACCTTCTTCTTGGCGGCATCGCCTTCGGCGAGCTTGGCGGCGGAAGCAGCAGCGGCTTCGTCGATTGCCTTCTTGAAAGCGGCGGCGTCCTTGGCGGCCTTGTCGTTCAGGACCTTGATGTCGGCCACGCTCTTGAGACGGGCTTCGTTGGCTTCCTTGCTGATCTTGGCGGCGCGCTGGTTGGCGGCTTCTTCACCGCTCCAGGTGACGATGGCCACGCCACCGAAGGCGGCGGCGATGAGGATGAGAATGATTTCGCGGGTCTTCATGGATGATTGATTGGCCGCATCCTTGCCCGACCCCACCGTGGGGTCAAGAGCCTACCCCTGCTTACGAAAGGCGGTTCTTGTAGTCCGCGTAACCGAAGCGGCGGATCACCTGAGTCTGGCCGGTCGCGGGGTCGAAGCTGGCGATCGTCGGGAGGGGCACGCCGTTGAAGGTCGTGTTCTTGACGAACGTGTAGTGCGACATGTCCATGAACACCAACCGCTGGCCGATTTTAAGCGGGGCGGGGAAGGAGTAGTCGCCGATGATGTCGCCGGCGAGGCAGGTGACGCTGCCGAGGCGGTACGTGTGGGGCAGCTTGCCGGGCAGGTCGGCATCCATGATGTCGGCCCGGTAGGGCATCTCGAGGGTGTCCGGCATGTGGTTGGTCGCCGAGACGTCGATGATGGCGATATCGACCCCGTTATGGACCAGGTCGAGGACCGTGCCAACCAAGACGCCGGTGCCGATCCCGATGGCCTCACCGGGCTCGAGGTAGACTTGGATGTGCTGGCCCCAGCGCTGGCGGAAGCCCGTGATGATGCGGACCAGGCGGTCGAGGTCGTACCCTTCGCGGGTGATATGGTGACCGCCGCCGAAATTGACCCACTTCAACTGGGGGATGAACTCGCCGAACTTCGCCTCGAAGGCCGCGACCGTGCGTTCCAGGACGTCGGAGCCCTGCTGGCACATCGTATGGAAGTGCAGCCCCTCAAGTCCTTCGAGGTCGGCCGCCGACTTGATCTCGGAGCGCAGCGTGCCGAGGCGGGAGCCGGAGGCGCAGGGGTTGTAGAGTTCGACGTCGACCTCGGCGTGCTCCGGGTTGACGCGGAGGCCGAAGGAGAGCTTGCGGCCGGAGGCGAGGGCGGCGGCCTTGTGGCGCTTCCACTGCGCAGGAGAATTGAAGGAGATATGGTCGGCCACGCGCAGCAGGTGGGCGAACTCCTCGTCCTTGAAGGCCGGCGAGTAGGCGTGGACTTCGCCGCCGAATTCTTCGCGGCCGAGGAGCGCT
>CAIXQT010000298.1 GCA_903921665.1 uncultured Opitutia bacterium | reverse complement strand
CGAGATCGCCGCCTTCGTGACGAGCCTCGACGGCGCCCTGAAGGCAGGCCGCGCCTCTCGTCAGGCGGCACGACCGGCGGTGGCTCATTATCGTCTGAGCCGGCAGGAGTATCAGAACACCGTCTATGACCTGCTGGGCGTGCGCTATGATCCCGCCAAGCAAGGAGAACTTAACGAAGACACCCGCCTACATGGCTTTGAACGCATCGGGTCGGAGCTTTCACTTTCGCCGTCGCATGTGGATCGGTATTACCGGGCGGCGGGAGTCGTCCTGGAGCGCGCCTTCACCACGACGGGCGCCGAGACGCGCAAGGTCCGCAAGACCGCGGCGGAACTGCTCCCCGATGGCGGGAAATGGCAGCAGGCGGTGCTAGACCGCTTCGGCATCAAGCGGCCCCTGCGCAGTTTCATCTACCCTGGCGCCTATACGTACAACGGCCCTGCGGCCTTCTCCACCGGGTGGCTCGGGAAAGGCATCGGCCCGGAACATAGCGGTCTCTATAAAGTCCGCATCAAGGCCAGCGGCATCCGCCCTCCCGGCGGCCAGCCGGCCCACCTGACCATCGGCATCCCGGCAGAGGGTGAAAGCGGGATGGCCACCCGGCTCCTCGGCATGGATATCACCGCCCCGGAAGACCATCCCGAGGTCTATGAATCGCAGCTTTACCTCGATCTGCCGGCAGCTCTGCGCTTCAGCCTGGAAGCCAGCCATCAGATCAGCGGCACGCACTTCCACCGGCTCCGCCCGAGCACGATCTTCACCCACAGCAGCGAGACCATGCTGACGGCTCCGGCTTTCCCACAGCTGTTCGACGACAAAGGCAACGGCCTCTACTCGCTGGTGCTCCTTGACTGGATCGAATGGGAGGGCCCGCTGGTGTCGGAGGCCGAAAAAGCCCGCCGGCAAGGACTGCTGCCGCCCGATAACGCCACGCCCGAGGTGGTCGCAGAACATTTGCAACGCTTTGCCGAACGCGCCTGGCGACGACCGGTGAAAAAAGATGAACTGGAGCTGTACCTGCAATCCTATCGCACCGAGCGCGCGGCGGGCGAGAAGATGGCCGACGCCTATCGGGTCGCCCTTCAAGGCGTGCTGACCTCCCGACACTTCATCTACCTCGTCGAAGGCGACAAGGCGGCCCGCGAGCGGCTCACCCAGCCGGAACTCGCCTCACGCCTCTCCTATTTCCTCTGGAGTTCCATGCCCGACGACGGTCTGTTCGCCGCAGCCCAGGAAGGTAAACTCAGCGGCGAAGGTCTCCCTAAAGAAGTGGACCGCTTGCTTGCGGACACCAAAGCCAGCCGCTTTGTCGATGACTTCGCCCGCCAGTGGCTGCAACTGCACCGCGTCGGCATGTTCCCGCCCGACAAGAAACTCTATCCGAGTTACGAGCACTGGCTGGAGGCCAGCCTTAAGGCCGAGCCGGTGGAATTCTTCCGCGAAGTGTTCGGCAAGAACCTGTCCGTCGACGCCTTCATCGACTCGGACTGGACCATGGCCAACGCCCGCCTCTGCGAATTCTACGGTCTGCCCGAGCCGAAGACGGCCGGCTTCCAACGTGTCTCTCTCAAGCCGGAGGACCATCGCGGCGGCCTGCTGACGATGGGCGCGGTCCTAGGCCTGACCTCCGACGGCACCCGCCATCGGCCGATCCACCGCGGCGTCTGGCTCAGCGAGACGATCTTCGGCAAGACGCCCCCTCCCCCGCCCGCCAACGTGCCGGCGATCGAACCCCCTACGCCTCAAAGCCCCAAGGCGTCCCTGCGCGACAAACTGGCCGCGCACTCCAAGAACCCCAATTGCGCCGCCTGCCACGCCAAGATCGACCCGCTCGGCTTCGCCTGGGATAACTACGACGCCATCGGTCAGTGGCGCACTCAGGAGAAAGTTCCGGCCGGGACCGGCGCCGACCCGAAGATCAACCCGGCGGGCGAACTGCCGGACGGTCGTGCCTTCAAAGACTCCGCTAGCTTCAAGCAGTTGCTCCTCACGGACCGAGACGCCGTCGCGAAGGCCTTCATCGAACACCTGTGCACCTATGCGCTCCGCCGGGTACTTACGTTCGACGATAAAGACGACATCAACGCCATCGTCGCCGAAGCCAAGAAGCACGACTACCGCATCAAGGACATCGTGAAAGCCGTGGCGATGTCAGAACTCCTTCAGAAACGATGAGTAGTGTTCCTGGTTCCTTGTTATTGGTTCTTCGTTGCGAAAGCCACGGGGAAGCTGAAAACATGACCGCATCGACTCGGTCAACGAACCAAGAACCCCGAACAAAGAACTCCGCCCAAGTGCCCATCCGTCGTTTTGAGGACATTGAAGGATGGCAGGCAGCCCGGGAACTGACTCAGCAAGTCTACGCCATTACCCGACATGGCGAATTCGCACGGGACTTCGGACTACGGGATCAAATCACCCGAGCGGCGGGCTCGACCATGCACAACATCGCCGAAGGCTTCGACGGCGGGAGCAATCCGGAGTTCATCAAGTTCCTACGCTATTCCCAGCGATCATGCTCTGAGGTTCAGAGCCAGCTGTACGTTGCCCTAGACCAAGGCTACCTCAACCGAGAGGAGTTTGACCTCATCTATGCCCAAGCGGAGCTGACCCACGCGAAGGTCGGCGGCTTCATCCGTTACCTCCTAACCAGTCCCGCTCCAGCCCCCTTCAAACCAAGAACAACGAACTAAT
>CAIXQT010000297.1 GCA_903921665.1 uncultured Opitutia bacterium | reverse complement strand
TTCGGGTTCGGGCGGGCGAGGATGCGCAGGATCGACTGGCGGAGCGTCGTGCCGCGGACGATCGAGTCGTCGACGCACACGAGCGTGTCGCCGTCGCGGACGGTGCCGTAGGAGATGTCGTAGACGTGCGAAGCCATCTGCATGCGGTTCTTCTCCTGGGAGATGAACGTGCGCAGCTTGACGTCCTTATGCGCGACCTTCTCGCCGCGCGGCCAACCGCCGAGCACGAGCTTGTCGATGAGGGCTTCGTCGAGCTTGCCGGCGCGCTGGGCGTCGACGAGCTTCTGGCGGACCTGCGAGCGACGGCGTTTGCGGAGTTCTTCCATCAGGCCGTACCACGCGATCTCGGCCGTGTTAGGGATGTAGGAGAAGACGGCGTTATCATGGTCGTCGCGGATCTGCGCGATGACGTCGTCGGCGAGGGCCGCGCCGAGGGCCTTGCGTTCGGCGTAGATTTCCGGGTCGTTGCCGCGGGAGAAGTAGATGCGTTCGAAGGAGCAATGGCGGGGTTCGCCGGGGGCGTGGAATGATTCGATCGAATGACGGCCGTCGGCCTTCATGATCAGCGCCGAGCCCGGGGGCAGCTCGTGCACGTCTTCCTGGTTCACGCCGACGATGGTCATCAGCGCGACGCGCTCCGAGGCGACCGCGATGAGGTCTTCCGTGCGGGCGTACCAGCAAGGCCGGATGCCGTTCGGGTCGCGGATGACGAAGCTGTCGCCGTTGCCGATGAGGCCGGCGATGGCGTAGCCGCCGTCCCAGTTCTTGGCGGCCTTGCGCAGGACATTGCCGATGTCCATGTGCTTGGAGATCTCGGACTGGACCGCGCCGCCTTCGAGGCCCTGGTCCTTGAAGGCCTTGAAGAGACGGTCATGCTCCTCGTCGAGCCAGAAGCCGATCTCCTCGAGGATCGACTGCGTGTCGGTCGAGTAGATGACGTGCGCGCCGCGTTCGGTAAGCGAGGCGTTCAACTCGTTGGTGTTCGTCAGGTTGAAGTTGCCGGCGACGAGCAGGTTGCGGGTCGGCCAGATCGACTTGCGGGCGTAAGGGTGGCAGGAGACCGAATCGAAGTTGCCCGAGGTGCCGTAGCGGAGGTGGCCGAGGAGCAGTTCGCCACCGAAGTCGAAATGTCGCTTAACCGTTTCAGGGAATTCGGGGACGATGACCCCTTCGCGCATCTTGTCGGAGTAGGTCTTGATCTGGCGGGTGAAGATCTGGGTCAGGCCTTGGGCGCCGATTTCGCGGTCGCGGAAGAGGAAGGCCTCGCCGTTCTCGGCGCCGATCTTCACGCAGCCGATGCCCGCGCCATCCTGGCCGCGGTTGTGCTGCTTCTCCATCAGGAGGAAGAGCTGGTTGAAGCCGTGG
The DNA here is from genome assembly GCA_903921665.1 of uncultured Opitutia bacterium. Taxonomy (GTDB): domain Bacteria; phylum Verrucomicrobiota; class Verrucomicrobiia; order Opitutales; family UBA953; genus UBA953. The sequence goes on along the minus strand of CAIXQT010000297.1, from coordinate 2,162 downwards.
AGCGGGGTGCCGTACTTCTCCTGATACCACTTCAGGTCCTTGGTCAGCCGGACAAGGGCAATGCCGCATTCGTGCCTTAAAGAGTCGCTCATCGCAGGCCTCTGAGATTGCCCGCTCGGCGCGCGTCCTGTCCAGCGCTTACTATTAAGAGCGCAGGACCCGGTCGAGCCGGGCGAGGCTTTCGCCGATCAGGCCGGCCATGTCCGTGTGTTGCCGGAAGGCCGGATCGCGGTGGTATTCGGCCAGACCATCGGCCAGTTCCTTCGCCTTTTCGCTGCTGGTGAGGGGGTTGGAGCGCATGGCAGCCAAGAGGTCCTTGACCCGGTCGGGCGCGGCGAGGTGGCGGCGGTGGATCAGCGACTGTTCTTCGCGGCGGTACTGGGCGGCGGAAGCGGCGTTGATATGTTTGGCGCACAGCTGGGCGAAGGGGCGGTTCTCCTTAAAGGAGCCCGGGAGGTAGAACCGTAGGCGACCGTCATAGCTCTGCTGGTCGAAGTCCATGGCGCGGACGCGGATGGCGGTCGCATCGAAGTCCGGCGTGACCGCGATGACGAAGTTATAGGCACGCATGTCACCCAGGAGGCGCACCAGGCAGCGCTCTTCGAACTTGATGAGCTCCTTGGCGAGGCGCACCGGGTGGTGGCCGTCGGCGTTGAGCCATTTCTCGGCGAAGATGTCCCCGGGGATGCCGGTGACGTGCTCCTCGACCAACGTCTCGCCCCAGGTGAGGTAGAGCATGCGGTTGGGCGAGAGCAGGTGTTCGAGCTCCAGCCCGCAGACGCGCGAGGCGTCGCCGACCTTCACGTAGAAGTAGTCGTGGTTCTCGTTGTACGCGTTGACGATACGCACGCGGAAGGGCTGCGAATTGCCGAAAGAGCAGAAATCGACCCGGTCGACGTACACGTGGCTGAAGACCTTCATGCCGCCTTCGCCGCGGAGGAGGGCGTACGTCTCGAGCAGGCCTTGGGAAAGGTGGCTCATGACTTCGGGCGGGTAGGCGACGGTCTCCCAGAGCGTGTCCTTGCCGCGTTCGAGCAAGGGCATCGCGGCGGTGAAGTCGCGCAGTTCCGCATACGTGACCGGCAAGGGGACTTCGCGGCCTTCGCGCGAGAGGTAGGCGCGGAGTTCGGCGCCGATCGGATAGGCCGGCTTGCGGTTGGTCCGCTTGAATTCGGCTTCGGATCCGGCGGCGTCCATCGTCAGTCGAGATTAGGACGGTCGCGCGTTTCTTCCACGATCATCTGCAATGGCTGCCCCGGATGGCATTCGGCGCGATAGGCCATGAAGCCGCGGCGGTGCTCGTCGTAGACGGGCCAGAGCAGGGTACGGTCGGTCTCCGGAATCGCGGTGCGGTCCAATTCCTCGCGCGCGAAGAAGCCGAACTTACCTTCGTCGATCGTCTGCGGGAGGCCCTTGAGCGGCTTGCGGCAGTCGAAGAGGAACATCAGCCAGTGCGACTGGCCTTCGTAGCCTTTCTCGGAGATCATCCCGAAGAGATGGAGGTCCTCGGTCGTCACCTTCGAGCCTGTTTCTTCTTCGGTCTCGCGGACGGCGCACTCGAAAGGCGATTCGCCCGTGGCCATCTCCAGCTTGCCGCCGATCGGGCTCCAGCAGCCGATGTTGGGGGCCTTGGTGCGCTGGATGAGCAGGAGCCGGCCGGCCGCGTCGTGCATGAAGACGAGGACGCTGATCTTGAAGGGCAGAGGGGCGCCGGCGGACATGGACTCAACCTTGCGGGCGGGTTCCGACGGCACAACCCCGGAGTGATCGTCAGCCGGCCAGGATGGCATCGATCCGCTTCAGTTCCTCGGAAGCGAACGGAGCGGAATGAGCGGCGGCCACGCACTGCTCGAGCTGGGCCACCTTGCTGGCGCCGATGATCGCCGTGGTGACGCGCTTGTCCCGGAGCACCCAAGCCAAGGCCATCGAGGCGAGGGGCTGGCCGCGTTCTTCGGCGACCTTCGCAAGCAGGCGGACCTTGGCCATGCGGGCCGCGTCGACCTGCTCCGCCTTGAGGAAGCCATGCGGCTTCCCGGCCCGGGCGTCGGCGGGGATGCCTTTGAGGTAGCGGTCCGTGAGCATGCCCTGGGCCAGCGGTGAAAAGACCGCGCAGCCGAGGCCTTCCTTCTCCACGGTGTCGAGGAGGCCGGCTTCGGGGGTAC
>CAIXQT010000296.1 GCA_903921665.1 uncultured Opitutia bacterium | reverse complement strand
GCGGGCGGCGTTGACCTTGATGCGCTGGCGGTCGCCGACGAGGATCGGCACGCCGAGCTTCTTGACGACGAACTGGCGGGCGGCCTGGATCACGCGGGCGTCGGTGCCTTCGGGGAAGACGATGCGCTTCGGGTGGTTCTGCAGGCGGGCGGAAAGGCGGGAAATAAGGGACATGGTCGGAATCGTCCGGTGAGGGCCGGACGGGGTGTATTTAGTTTAAATAGGCCCTTAGGGCGAGGCAGAAGGCGGCGCGGCGGGAACCGTTGCCGCAGCGTCACTTAGCCGGCGTGGGCAGGGGCGGCCGGAAGGCGGGGAATCCTTTCAGGGCCGTCTTGGCGATCGACTCTACGTGGTAGCCCATCTTTTCGAAATACTCGCTCACGTCGGCCTTGGCGGCCTTACCGTAGCGTTCGGCGAAGAGGCTCTGCAGCTGTTCGTTCGACAAGCCCTTGGGGGCGGCTTCGTTCGCATAGGAGCGGAGCGTCTCGCGGAGGGGGCCCCAGCCGTGGGCGCGGATCAGGACGACGAAGGTCGCCAGCTGTTCGAAGGGGCCTTTGTTCGGTTCGGCGGCGAAGCGCTTCGCCAGGAGTTCGTCGAGTTTCTCCATCGAGGGATGACCCCGGCCCGTCGGCTTGCCGACGAGTTTTTCCATGAGATAAAGCGAGAAGAGGTTGCAGGTGACTTCGGTCTGGCCGTTGAACGTCCAGGCGGAGCATTGATGATTATGGCCGAGTTCGTGGAAGAAGCCCCAGTTGCCTTCCTTCGTGAGTTTGGGGAGGTCGATGCTGTCTTTCTGCGAGGGGTCGATCCAGCACATGAACGGATAGCCCGAATGCATGAAGCCGGCCGAGATCTGGCGGTCGGGCACCACCCGTTCCGGTGCGAGGCGTTTAAGCGCGATGAGGTCGTCTTCCAGGGCCATCGCCTTGTCCCACCATTCCAGCAGGGCTTTCGGGTCGGCGAGCTCCTTCACGGCGGAGGCCTGGACGTGCAGTATGACCTGCTTGCCGGAGAGGGTGACCCAGGGGGCTGGAAACTGCTTGGCTTTCGCCCAGGATTCCGGGGTGTCCTTGCCGAGCATATAGGTCGGCATCGCGACGGCGTTGGCGAACTGCAGCGGCGTAGACGGCGAAGCCTTCATCGGCTTGCGCCAGTCCTTCTGGGAGCTCTGGATGAAGAGTTGTCCACCGAAGGCGTTGGCGATCTTGTTCTCGCCGACCTTGAGTTCGAAGGTCCGCGTGATGACCGGGAAGCGGTTCCACTTCTCGAGCTTGAGGAGGCTGTCGCGATGGCAACCGACGATGACCTTCACCACGCGGTGCTCGGGGATCGAGGTCACCTTCACGGTGACGACTTCGCCCGGCGCGGCGTAGAGGCCGGTCTCCTGCCAGACGTCGGAACTCGTATAGAGATTCGGGGCGCCGCCGTTGGTGGTGTCCCAGCGATGGACGAGGTTGGAGTCGTAGGCGACGGTCCGGCTCACGCGTTCCTTCGCTTCGACGATGCCGGGGAAGTCCTGCGTCGCGGCATGCGCGCCGAAGGTGCCGGGCTCCTTGGCCATGTAAGTCTTGATGGCCGCGTGCAGTTCGGCGCGGGCGGCTTCGCCCGGCTGGATGAACGGCGCCTTCTTCGTCGGCGTGATCTCTTCCGGAGAAACGGCGGCGAAAGCGGCGGAAGCCGCGAACAGGGAGACGCAAAGCAGACGCATGGGGAGGGGTGAGCTCACCTTGGCTTTCGGCCATCCTATCGCCAACGCCAAATCCGCCGGAAAGACGGGTTTTTAACGGAAGATAACCGTCTTATTGCCAGCCAAGAGGACGCGGTCTTCGACGACCGCGCGCAGGCCGCGGGCCAGCACGACCTTCTCGATGTCCTTACCCAGATGAGCCATGTCTTCGGGGGTGTCGGAGTGGTCGATGCGGATCACGTCCTGTTCCACGATG
>CAIXQT010000295.1 GCA_903921665.1 uncultured Opitutia bacterium | reverse complement strand
CGCCGGCGACGATGAGGACGCGCAGGGGCTTCTGCTCGGCGGCGAGCGTGGAGGTCAGGCCGACGAGGGCGGTCAGCGCGAGGAGGGTACGGAGTTTCATGGGGTATCTGGGATAAAGGGGGCGAGGGGCACTGCGGGCAAAAGAAAAACCTACTTCTTAGGCTTCGGGGCCGGCTTGGGGGCGGTCAGGGCCTTCTTGGTATCGGCGATGGCGGCCTTGGCCAGTTCGTCGGGGATGGGCTGGCCTTCGACGAAGGCGTAGAGGGCTTCCTTCTGCTTCTCGGTCAGCGGATGTTCGTCCTTGGGCGGCATGACGTCGCCCGCGGTACGATCCAAGAAGACGCGCGCCAGCAGCATGCTGTCGTTCGGTCGGCCGATTGTGAACGCCAGGTTCTTACCGCCCTTGAGGGTGGCTTCGAGGGTGTCGAGGCGTAGCTTGCCTTTCTCCTTCTTGGGGCCGTGGCAGGAGACGCACTGCGCGTCAAACATCGGCTGGACGACCTTGGCGTAGTCCGACTTCTGCGCCGGCGTGAGCGGCTTGATCGGTTCGGGTTTCTTCTTCGGGGTCGTCGGCGCGGCGAACGCGCAGGCGGCGAGGAGTAGGGGGAGCAACGGACGCATCGGATTATTTCTTCGGGGCCTGCTTGGGCGCCTTGGTCGCAGCGATAGCGGCCTTGGCCACGTCGTCCGGGATGGGCTTGCCTTCGATGAAGAGGGCGAAGGCCTGGACCTGTTCCTTCGTGAGAGCGTTGCCTTCGGTCGGCATGAATTCTTCGTCCGAAGGATCGAGCGTCACGCGCACGTGCATGAGGCTCTTCTTCAGGTCGCCGGCGACGAAGGCCGCGCCTTCCGAGCCGCCCTTCTTGAGGGCTTCGATCGAATCCATGCGCAGCTTGCCTTTGACCTTCTTGGCACCGTGACACTCGACGCAGTGGGCTTCAAGGATCGGGGCGATGACCTGCGCGTAGTCGTCGCGCTTGGCGCCAGGTACGACGTCGGTCACGACCTTGTCCGGACGCGGCGAGGCGACCTTGTTCGGTTTGAAGGGGAAGCCTTCCTCGTGGACGATCTCGCCGCCGACATGCGCGGCGAAGCTCATCACCCCGATGGCCACGACTTGGCTGGCCAGACGCACCGTGAACGACTGCGAGAGCAGCAGGCTGGCCAGTCCGGCGAAAGCGGAGGCGCCGATGCCGCCCCAGAGGTGGAGTTCGATGGCTTCGCCGGCGAAGCCGTTGAAGTGCGCGTGCAGGATGCCGCAGAGGACGGCGCCCCAGGTGCCGGCAGCGGAGAAGACGGACAGGCGACGCACGGTCGCGGTGGCCTGTTCGTGGCGTTCGAAGAATTCGAACATCGGCACAATGAGCAGCACGGCGGCCGGGATGTGCAGGGCGAGGATGTGGAAGTTGCCGAGGATGGACAGGATGGCCGGGCCCCGCTCCGTGCCGTCAGGGGGCAGCAGGATGGCCAAGGCGACCAGGATAAGGTTGGCGGCGGCGACCAGCATGGCGGCCTGTCCGAAGGTCAGGGCGTGCAGGCGTGCTTCGATGCGGTGAAGGGGCGTCATGGGACGGAAAGGGGGTCTGGGTGGTATGGAGTCGCTTCGGAGTGGGGTCAAACGCAAGCGACGCTCGGAGGGCCTTCCTATTTAGACACAAAAAAGCCCGCGGGTTGCCGCGGGCTTTTGTCGGCAAGCCGTTAGGCTTACTTGGCTTCGATGAAGGCCTTGATCTTGGCCACCTGCTCCTTCGTGAGGGGCGGGTTCTTCTCGTGGGACTTCTTCGGGGGCATGGCGAGGTCGTCCTCAGGGCTGGTCAGCGCGAGGTTGACGGTCTTGAAGAGGGAGCTCTTGGAAGCGTCGCCCCAGACGATGCCTTCGCCGGCTTCCTTGCCGCCCTTGACGATGGACTTCAGGTTGGAGGAGTCGAAGCCGGCCTTGACCTTGCCGTTCTTGGTCTTCTTCGGGTCGTGGCAGTTGGCGCAGCTCTTCTCGAGGATCGGAGCGATGTCGGCCTTGAAGGCGGCTTCGTGGTCGACGGCGGCGAAGACCGAGGAGGCGGAGAGGAGGGTGAGGAGGGCGAGGGTACGCATGGGTGTGTTAAGGTAACACCACACAAAGCGAAAAGTTGCCCGCTGGGGAGCAAAAAGTGGCCTATTCGCGAACGGCCCACACCCGGCAGGCCTCCTGCATCCGGGTCGGAATGAAGGCTTCCACCCGGGTTCCCTCGGGAAGGGCCTTGGAATTGATGATCGTGGCCCCGGCGTGCAGCTTGGAGAGCATGGCGTACTGGTCGTGGGGGATGAGTAGGGTCATGTGCTCATCCCGGCTAGCGGCGCATTCTTCGAGGCGCTGGAGGAGGGCCGGCAGGCCTTCCCCGGTCTTGGTGCTGATCAGTTTGGCGTCCGGGTAGGCGGCCAAGGCCTGGGCGCGTTCGACCTCGTCGCAGAGGTCGGCCTTGTTAAGGACGGTGATCACCGGACGGTCGCCGGCGCCGATTTCGGTGAGCACCTGCAGCGTGGTCTCGGCGTGCTTGTCGCGCTCAGGCGAACCGAGGTCGATGACGTGGACGAGGAAGTCGGCTTGGACGGCTTCCTCGAGCGTGGCCTTGAAGGCTTCGACGAGGCGGTGCGGCAGTCGACGGACGAAGCCGACGGTGTCCGTCAGTAGCAACGCACGACCGGAGGGCAGGGCGAGACGGCGCGTAGTCGGGTCGAGCGTGGCGAAGAGCTTGTTCGCCGCGAGCACCTCGGAGCCGGTGAGCTTGTTGAGGAGCGAGGATTTGCCAGCGTTGGTGTAGCCGACGATCGAGAACGTCGGGAGCGGGACGCGTTTGCGTTGCTTGCGTTGCGTGGCGCGCTGGGCGACGACTTCCGCGAGGTCGCGCCGGACCTTGGCGATCTTATCACGGATCTTGCGCTGGTCCATCTCCAGCTGCGTCTCGCCGGCGTCGCGCTGCATCGTGCCTCCGCCGCGCTGGCGGTCGAGGTGGGACCAGAGGCGCTTCAGGCGCGGCAGCATCTGCTGCAGCGCGGCGAGCTCGACCTGGAGGACGGCCTCGCGCGTCTTCGCGCGGGTGATGAAGATATCGAGGATGATCTCCTGGCGGTCGATGGCGCGCAGCTTGGCGTCCTTCTCCCAGTTGCGCTGCTGCGCGGGCGTGAGCTCGTCGTCGAAGATGATCAGGCCGCATTCCTTGTCGCGGGCCAGCTGGGCGATCTCCTCGAGCTTGCCGGAGCCGACGAGCGTGCGTGGGTTCTCTTCGCGCAGCTTGGCGATGATCGAGCCGCGGATCTCGACGCCGACGTTGCTGACGAGCTCATGGAGCTCATCGAGCAGCATCTGGGCTTCTTCAGCGGTGTCATCCGGGCGTTGGAGCCCGACCAGGATCGCGCGGTTGGCGCGGGCGATGACCTCGGGGTCGAAAGGGTCGAGCGGTTTTTCTAGTTGGTCTTCGGGGTCGGACACGTGGCGGAAATAAAAAGGGGAAGGACAATCTGGTCCTTCCCCTTTCGTGAGGCAAAGCGATTTACAGGGACTTATTGGCCGAATTCCACCCAGTCCACGTTCATCAGCCCGCCGCCCTTCTTGGGGTTGGTCAGGACGAGGTACACGTCATGGCGGCCCGGCGTCGGCGTCAGCTTGGCCTTGCTCTCGACGAATTTGCTCCAGTCGCCGGAGTAGGTGATATCGATGGTGGCGACGATCGGGCCGGTGGCCGAATCGAGACGGACTTCGATCTGGCTGCCTTTGGTGCCGCCGCCGGCGGAGGCATTGACCTTCACGTTCTTCGTGTCGGCGAGGTTGAGGTTCGCGAACTTGAGCGTGGCGCCGTGCTGGGTGGAGCCGACGGCCTTGCCGGTGTTCTTGCCGCCGGTGATCTCAGCGGATTCGGCTTCGAGGCGACGGTGGCGAAGGGCGACGGCGGCCTTGCCGGAGAGCGGACCGGCGACACCGGCGCCGATATCGGTGTAGATGGCTTCGAGCAGGAGGGTGCCGGGTTTATTGTCCTTCGGTGCGGTCAGCTGACCTTCGAGGCCGCGGCTGAGGGTCGGCCCGCCTTTGCCCTTCTCGAGCGCCAGCATCCAGCGGAGCATGATGGCGACCTCGTCCTCGGTGTGCTGCGGGTGGGCGAGCATCGGGACCTGGCCCCAGACGCCGCTGCCGCCGAGGCGGACCTTCTTGTTCAGGAGTTCATCGGCGCCGGCCTGCTTACGGTATTTGTCGGCGATGGCCACGAACGCCGGACCGACCAGCGGGGTCTCCATCGCATGGCAGTTGAAGCAATCGCTCTGGCGCATCAGCGCGAGCCCCGGATCGACCGCGACGGCCTTGCCGTCGGCGGGGAGGAAGGCTGAGGTCACCAGCGTGCGCGCGCCGAACTCGGCGGCCTTGGCGTCGGAGGAGCCGTCCTCGGCATCCTGCACGGTCACCTTATAGCTGAGCGGCTTGCCGGGCGTGAAGAAGTCGCCGGTCTGCGGCGAGGCGAAACGTACGACCGGGGTGGTGTTGCCGATGACGACCGGCAGGGAGCGCTTCGCGGAGCCGCCTTGTCCGTCGGACACGGTGAGTTCGATGCTGAAGTTGCCGGCGGTTTCGAGCGCCACGGAAAGCTCTTCCCCTTCGCCGAGCGGCTTGTCGCCGGGCTGGAGTTTCCAGGAGTAGCTGAGCTTGCCGCCGTCGAGGTCGCGCGATCCCTTGGCGGAGAGCGTGGTCTTCAGCGGCGCCGGGCCGGCCGGGGTGGAGATCGCGAGCTTGGCGACGGGCTGCAGGTTGCCGCGGACGTAGGAGATCTTCAGCAGCGCGGAGTCGGGGTTGACGCCCCAGGTGTCGCCGTAGTCGAGGAGATAGAGGCAGCCGTCCGGGCCGAAGGCCGCGTCGACGGGGCGGCGAAGGATCGTGGCGCCGTTGTCGATGAGCGCCTGCTGCTTCTTGCGTTGCTCGTCGGTGTTGGCGGCCACGAAGGTCGTGGGCGCGAAGGCTTCCAGGCCCTTCAGGTCGGAGTTGGCGTCGAGGCGCGCCCACTTGATGAACGGACGCTGCCAATCCCAGAAGAGCAGGGATCGGTCGAAGTGCTTGGGGAAGCCATTGGTCTTCTCGAAAGACTCCTGCCAGTAGAAGACCGGGCCGGCGCACGCGGTGCGGCCGCCTTCGCCGAGTTCAGGCCACTGTTCGGAAACCGCGTAGGGCCAGTAGACGAAGGCCGGCACGGCGGGAGGAAGCTCGACGAGGCCGGTGTTATTGCGGCTCTTGTTCAAGGGCGCCTTCGGGTCGAAGAGCGGTCCGACCTTCTCGGTGGCGTAGTCATATTCGGCGTAGGGGTAGTTGTTGCCGACGAAGAGCGGGTAGCCGAAGTTGCCGGCCTTCTTGGCTTGGTTGATCTCGTCGTAGCCGCGCGAGCCGCGGGGTCCGTCGTTCCGGGCGTCCGGTCCGACTTCGCCCCAGTAGACGTAGCCCGTCTTCGGGTCGATGTTCATGCGCCAAGGATTGCGCGTGCCCATCGCGAAGATCTCTGGGCGGGTCTTGGGCGTACCGGGTTTGAAGAGGTTGCCTTCGGGGATGCTATACGTCGCGTCGGCGTTGACGCGGATACGGTTCACCTTGCCGACGAGCGTGTTGGTGTTCGCGGAAGTGCGCTGGCCGTCCCAAGGTTCCTTGCCCGGGCGCTGGTCGAGCGGTGCGTAGCCCTTGCTGTCACCGAAGGGGCTAGTGTTGTCCCCGGTCGAGAAATACAGGCAGCCGTCCGGTCCGAACCGGAGCGAGGAGCCGTGGTGGCAGCACTGCAGGCGTTGCTCTTCGTACTTTAAGATAAGCTTCTCGCTGCCGGCGACGAGCTTGTCGTCCTTCACGTCGAAGCGGGAGAGGTACTGGCCTTCGAAGCCGACGGGGGAGTAGATGAGGTAGATCCAGCCGTTCTGGGCGAACTTCGGGTCGAGCGCGAAGGCGAGGAAGCCGTTCTCCTGCGACTTGAAGATTTCCATCTCGGCCACGAGCGTGACGCGCTTGGTCTTCGGATCGTAAATCTTGAGGGCGCCGAGGTACTCGTTGAACCAGATGCGGCCGTCGGGCCCGAACTCGAGGTGCATCGGCTGCGGAAGGCCGGTGAGCAGCGTCTCGGTCTGGAAGCGCACGTCCTCCGGTGCGCCATCGGCGGCGCGGGCGGCCGGTGCGGCGGCCAATAGGGCGGCACCGAGGAGGGTGAGGAGGCGGATAGGGGTAGAAGCCATGGTAGGGTGACCTTGGGGAGAGGGTGGGGTTCCCGTAAGGTTAGGAAAATGGGCCCAAGGGCAAGCGGGCAGAGAGCTGCGCCCCGAGTATCGAGTATGGAGTATTGAGTATAGGGGGTGTGCACGGCCGCCGAATGGTGGCCGAGGGGTAGGGGCACGGCTACGACGTGCCCGGGGGAGCATGGCCGCGAGGGCCTGACCTCCCGCTTTTCTTCGGGTGCATGCCTGTCCTCTGGCCGACTGGCCAACGGTTCAACTGATCAACGGCGTGTAAGCGCTCAGATCAACCCGAGCTGCATCTTCCCGTCCTCGGAGATCATGGTCTGGGTCCACGGCGGGTCCCAGACGATGTCGACGCGGGCTTGATTGATGCCCGGGACGCCGAGCACGCGGTTGCGCGCGTCTTCGGCGATCACGGGACCCATGCCGCAGCCAGGCGCGGTGAGTGTCATGGCGACGACGACGCTGTGGCGGTCGGGAGAATTATCCAGCGGCTCGACCTTGAGCGAATACACGAGGCCGAGGTCGACGATGTTCACGGGGATTTCCGGGTCGAAGACCTTCTTGAGGCTTTCCCAGACGGCTTCGTCCGAAGGTTTGCCGCTATGGCCGGGGTGTTCGGCCGTGCCGACGGAACCGTAGGCGTCCGTCTTGCCTTCGTTCTCGGTGGCGTCGGAAGGGACTTCTTCGCCGAGCGCGTCCGCGTCCGAACCCTTGATGCGGAACATCCCGGTGTCGCAGACGACGGTGAAGTTGCCGCCGAGGCGGTGCGTGATGGTGACCTTCGTGCCGGCAGGCAGCACGGCGGGCTCGCCCGCAGGGATTACGGTCGCCTGCACGTCTCGCGCGAGGACGCGGTCGTGGGGGCTGGGCGTATGGCGCTGGCCGGTGGTGTCGTCGCTCATGTTCAGGCTTGGTGGAATTTGAGGCGGAGCATCTCGCGCACCGCGGCGGCGGCTTCTTCGTGGCCGACCTTGGCGAGGATTTCCTCGAGGAAGCCCTGCGCGAGCAGTTCCTGGGCGACGGCGAGCGGGATGCCGCGGGCGCGCAGGTAGAAGAGTTCGGCGGGGTCGATCTGGCCGGTCGTCGCGCCGTGCGAGCACTTCACGTCGTTGGCTTCGATCTCGAGGCCGGGCAGGGAATCTGCTTCGGCGTCAGGCGAGAGCAGGAGGTTACGGTTGGTCTGGTAGGCGTCGGTCCGCTGGGCGTCCGGCGCGACCTTGATGAGGCCCGAGAAGATCGTGCGCGCCTTGCCAAGCAGGGCGTTCTTGAAGAGCAGGTCCGACTTCGCGTGTCCCGCGGCGTGGATCTGCAACGTGCGCTGGTCGAACTCCTGTTCGCCCGTGGCGACGGAGATGCCGAAGAGGCTGACGTCGGCGCCGGCGCCGTCGATGCGGACGGTGTTCTCAAGGCGTGCGCGACGGGAACCCACGGCGGCGTTCACGGAGCTGATGAGCGCGTCGCGTCCGCCGCAGGTGTTGTCGACCTGGAAGGATTGCGTGGCGGAACCCCAAGCCTGCACGGCGAGGCGGCGGACTTGCGACCCGGTGCCGGCATGGATGTCGACGGCGGAGATCGCGAGGGCGCGCTGGTCGGCTTTGGCGGAAAGGTGGAAATCGTGGATGTCGGCCTTGGCGCGTTCGCCGGCGATGACGAGCGCGTGCGGAAAGACCGCGACGCCGTCGGTGAGCGTCCAGGTGACCGAGACGAAGGGCTGCTTCACTTCGACGCCCTTGGGGACGTGGAGGACATAGCCGGCGCGCAGCCAGGCGCGGTGGAGCGCGGCGAACTTGTCGCCGCCGAGGAGCACGGGGTGCTTCAGGAGGTGTTCCTGGAGGAGGGCGGGGCGGGTGCGGACGGCGTCCTCGAGGGATTCGAAGACCACGCCTTGGGCGACGAGCTCGGCGGAGAGCGTCGGCTTCAGGACACAATGGCCGTCGACGTGGACGATGAGGCCGGCGGCGTCGGAGATCAGGCGCGAGCGCGCGATGAGGTCGGCGGCCTGGGCCGGCGTCGGGGCGGGTGCGGGAGCGTAGCCGTCGAGCGAGAGCGTACGGGCATCGGAGAATCGCCACTTCTCGTTGTCGCGCGTGGGCATCGGCAGCGACTGGAAGGTGTGCCAGCCCTGCTGGCGGAGGACAGCGAACCAATCCTGCGCCCGGAACTGGGAGGTCTCGGCGGACTGCAGGGCGACGTCGAGGACGCCGGCGGGAGCGGAGGCGACGACGCTCATCCGACGGACCCTTCCATCTGCAGTTCGATGAGGCGCTTCAGCTCGACGGAGTATTCCATCGGGAATTCCTTCACGAGGTCGTTGACGAAGCCGTTCACGGCGAGCGACATCGCTTCGCCTTCGGAAAGGCCGCGCTGCATCATGTAGAAGATCTGCTCGGCCGAGACCTTCGAGACGCTCGCTTCGTGCTGGACCGAGTTCTTGCGGCCGCGGACGGAGATCGCCGGATAGGTGTCGGTGCGGCTGTGCTCGTTGATGAGCAGGGCGTCGCACTCGGTGTTGTTGCGGCAGTTCGAGAGGGTCTTCGGGATGTGGACCAGGCCGCGGTAGGTTGAGCGGCCTTCACCGACGGAGATGGACTTCGCGATGATGTTCGAGGTCGTGTCATCGGCCGCGTGGATCATCTTCGCGCCGGTGTCCTGGTGTTGGCCGTCGTTGGCCAAGGCGATCGAAAGGACCTCGCCGCGGGCGCGCTTGCCGCGCAGGACCACGCCGGGGTACTTCATCGTCAGGCGGGAACCGATGTTGCAATCGATCCAGCGGACTTCGGCGTCCTCTTCGGCCACGCCGCGCTTCGTCACGAGGTTGAAGACGTTGGCGGACCAGTTCTGGACGGTGATATACTGGATCTTCGCGCCCTTGAGGGCGACGAGCTCGACGACCGCGGAGTGCAGGGTGGCCGTCTCGAACTTGGGGGCGGTGCAGCCTTCCATGTAGGTGACTTCCGAGCCTTCGTCGGCGATGATGAGGGTGCGCTCGAACTGGCCGAAGTTCTCGGCGTTGATGCGGAAGTAAGCCTGCAGGGGCTGGGCCACCTTCACGCCCTTG
>CAIXQT010000294.1 GCA_903921665.1 uncultured Opitutia bacterium | reverse complement strand
GGGGTTCTTCTTGCGCTCCTCGATCTCGATGGCGAGGGCGGCCTGGGCGCGTTCTTGGGCGGCGTTAAGCAGGACGTCGAACTCGGTGCGGAGGGCGACCAGTTCGCCGTCAGGGGTCGAGCCGGATTCCGTCAGGCGCGAGGCGTAGAGCTCGGCGACGGAAGGGTGGGCGGCAATCTCCTTGTAGAGGACAGGCTGCGTGAACGCAGGCTCATCGGTCTCGTTGTGGCCGTAGCGGCGGTAGCAGACGATGTCGACGACGGCGTCGACGCCGAATTTCTGGCGATACTCCAAGGCCAGTTCGGTCGCGAGGACCACGGCATCGGGGTCGTCGCCGTTGGCGTGGAAGATCGGTGACTCCGTGAACTTGGCGATCTCGGTGCAATGGCGACCGGTACGGGATTCGTCCGGGTTGGTCGTGAAGCCTACCTGGTTGTTGCTGACGATGTGGAGGGTGCCGCCGACTTGATAGCCTTTGAGTCCGGCCATGTTCAGCGTCTCCATCACGATGCCCTGGCCGGCGAAGGCGGCGTCGCCGTGGAGCAGGATCGGGAGGGCCATGGAGCGATCGGTGCCGCCCTGCAGGTCGACGAGCGCACGGGTGCGGCCGAGGACGACGGGGTTGACGGCTTCGAGGTGGCTGGGGTTGTAGGCCAACGTGATGCTGACTTCCTTGCCGTCGACGACGCGGGCGCCGGCGTAGCCCAGGTGGTACTTCACGTCGCCATCGCCATGGGTGGTGTCGGGGACGTGGTTTTCGGAGAAGGCGCCGAAAAGGACTTCGGCCTTCTTGCCGCAGATGTTCACCAAGACGTTGAGGCGGCCGCGGTGGGCCATGCCGATGATGACGTCGGTGACGCCGAGGCCGGGGGCGCGATGGATCACCTGGTCCAAGGCCGAAAGCATGACTTCGCCGCCTTCGACGGAGAAGCGCTTGGCGCCGACGAAGGTCTTGTGGAGGAAGCGTTCGAACTGCTCGGCCTGGACGATGGAACGAAGGAAGCGCCGGCGGGCGGCGGTGTCATACGACGGACGTAGCCCGCACGATTCGATGCGTTCCTGGAGCCAGCGGCGACGTTCGCCGTCCTGGATGTGGGTGAATTCCACGCCGATCGGACCGCAGTAGATGGATTTCAACTTCGCGATGATCTCGGACAGCGGAAGCATCTTGCCGCCGAGGAAGTCGCCGCTGTGGAACGTACGGTCGGCCGGGATGCCATCAAGGCCGAGGGCCTTGTCGGTCAGTTCGAAGTGGGGGACGGGGTCCGCGAGCGGATTGATCCGGGCCTGCAGGTGGCCGATCGTCCGATAAGCGTGGATGGCTGCGAGGACTTTCCACTGGGCGGCGGCATCGACCCCGCCGGCGACCAAGGCGGCGCCTTTGGCGGGCTTAGGGGGCAGGCTGACACCGAGCTCGAAGCCTTCGAAGAACGCGCGCCATTCGGCGTCCACGGAGGACGGGTCTTGGGACCACTGTTCGTGATAAGAGGATACAAGGTCCGCGTTCCAGCGGGTTCCGACGCTAAGATGTTTCATTTCTTTGCCTGTAAAAGGGAGCTAAATCCTAGACGCTGGAACCCGTGCATAACAAGCCAAGACCCAGCCGAAACCATCATGGACGATGCCTAAAATTGGCAGAGTTTGGGGGTTGTAAGCGGAAAATCGGGTAGGTTTAATCCTGTTCCGTCGATGTCATCCCCGCGTCCGGCTAACCGCTCTTACTCCACGGAAGCACTGGAGAGGTGGTTTGCGTCCCTGCCGGAGGAGTGGGAGGCCGAGTTCAAGGAAGCCGACCTCATCGAAGGTCGCCGACTGTATACCGAAGGCCTGGTCAGGCAGATCGAGCTCAAGCCGGAGAACGCCGAAGCGGTCACGCGGACCGAGACGCAGACGGTTCGCGCGGTCATCGAGATCAACCGTGGCCGGTTGGAGTGGCGGACGTCCCTGCCCGAAGAGGAGAACGGGGCCCCCTTCGCCGTCGCCTCCATCTACGAGGTGGAAGAACTGCTGGCTGACGAGCTGCC
>CAIXQT010000293.1 GCA_903921665.1 uncultured Opitutia bacterium | reverse complement strand
GGGATGACGTAGGCCCGGATCTCCTGGCGGAGCCATTCGGCCCAGCGATGCTCCGTCGATCCGTCGTTGCCGCCCGGCGTCAGGATGGCGCACCAATGCGGGGAGCCTTCGGTCGTCTGCTGCGGCGCGGTCATCAGGGTTTACTTCAGCTTGGCCAAGGCCCGTCTGGTTTCCGGATCCTTGCTGGCGAGCGCCTGATTTTTCCAGGCGGCGGCTTGGATGGCGTCCTTGGCGATCCCCGGCTTATCGCCGAGCCCGTACCAGCTGGCCAGGTTGACCTGCGCGAGCCCGTCGCCCTGCGCGGCCGCCTTGATCGTCCATTCGAGTCCGGCCTGGGCGTCGTATTTCTCGGTCGGCTTGCGCGGATTCACCAGACGTTCGCCGAGCTTACGCTGGGCGACGGCGTCCCCGAGTTTGGCGTTGTCGGAATATCGCTTGATGGCCTCGACGTAATCGTAGGCGGGCAGTTCCGGGTCGCCGCAGAGGTCCCCGATCGCGTTACGGGACGAACTCAGTCTTTGCGGAGACTGGCCGGAGGCGCCGTTGTCGGCGACTTTGCGGTACCACTTGACCGCTTCGACCGAATCAGGAGGCACCCCGTCCCCTTGAGCATAGATGAGGCCCAGGTTGTACATCGCCCAGATCGTATTCCTCTCGCTCGCCTCGCGAAACATGCGGATGGCTGAATCGATGTTCTTGTCGGTCCCGGTTTTCTTGTCCCCGTACCAGTACTTGACCCCGCTCTCGGCCAGCGTCTGCGGATGCCTGAGGTCGAGCGCTTCCCGGTAGAGCCACGCGCCCAGATCCAGGTCGATGGGCATGCCTTGTCCTTGGATGTATTTCGAACTCAGGATGGTCATCGCCCAAGGATCCCTGAGTTCGGCGGATTTCTTAAGGTAGTCGATGTGCTTGGCCATGTCGACTTGGACGCCTGGCATGATGCCCGGCCCGAAGTTATAAATCAGAGCCAGCCTGTTCAGGGCCGCCGTGTTTCCAGCCTCCGCGGCTTTATTCAGCCAGAAGAGACCCACTTCTGCGTTGGTAGAGGTCGTGCCATATCTCGCCTGAGCTGTGGTGTCTCCCAGCTCGGCGGCCTGCAGCATGAGCTTGCGCCCCTTGTTCCTGTCCTGGCTTACGTGGACGCCGGCGAGGTAGATCTCGCCCAGTCCGCCGATGGCGGGGGTGTAGCCTGCCGACGCGGCGCGGCTCATCCACTCGAAGGCGCCTTTACCGGCTTCGCCGGTCGCCTCTTCGGCGATGATCATGTTCGCCAGTTCAAACATCGCCTCCACGTGGCCGAGGTCGGCGGCTTCGCGCAGGCAGGCGGCGGCCTGCGGGAGATCCCTGGGCGTGCCGGCCGACCCCTTGCGCAGCAGCCGGGCGCGTTCGAGCAGCATGCTTGGCCGCGCGGCCTCGGCCTGCTTGCGCGCGACTTCGGCCTGCTGGCGGGCGGTTTCGGCCAGCGCGGATTGCCGGATCGCTTCGGCGCGGGCCGATTTGGCCTCTTCATATTGGTGCCAGGCGTAGGCGCCGGCGGCCAGGGCGACGAGGGCGGCCGCGCCGATGGCCGTGGCCTTGAGACGGGTGGCGCGGGCGCGCAGCTTCGCCTGTTCCTGTTGGTAGGCTTTGTCGCGTTCGGTGAGTTCGCCCAGCCCGATGCCGAGGACGCCGGCGATGACCTTCAGCTTCATCAGTTCCCGGCGGAGGCGATAGGAGGATTCC
>CAIXQT010000292.1 GCA_903921665.1 uncultured Opitutia bacterium | reverse complement strand
TTGCGGCGTCTTCGGTTGGCGCTCCGTCGTCAGCTGGCAAGCCGTGGCGGATGGCGCCCCCAAGGCCTTTGCCGCCAGCCTTATCACGCTGATGCTCCTTGGGTCCATCGCTACCGTCGGCAAACTCCTGCGTCGCTAAGCGACTGGAGGCGGATGCGATGTCATCGCATCCCTACCCCCGCGCCGTCGCATCCACCAGTAACCAAGCCCAAGTAGCGACAACGCCGTCAGGGCGCGCATTGAGGCGGTCGTAATCGCGAATGAGCGACTTGAGTTCGCTCGGCGAGAGCCGCGGGTCGCCGGTCACGCCGCTACGATGCAGGTTTCGCAGGAAATCTAAGGCGCTCGGATATATCTCTTCGGACTCAAGGACGCCGTGCGCATGGACGTCGAAGTTAGTGGCTTTGAGCAAGGCGAGCCACTGAGGCTCATCGCGCCAGCGCACGGGGCCTTCGCCAATGAGGTCGCGCAGTTCGTTCAGGCAAGGGTCGCACGGGACGCCGAGGAGCAGTCGTCCGCCAGCCGGCAACGCCGCGCGCCAATGACGCAGCACGGCGGCGGGATCGGCGGCCCAGTGCAGGAGGCCAGTCGACGCAAGGGCGCCAGCTTTCTCGATGGGACCGAAAGCATTATGCACGGACCAATTCGCAGCCGGCACGGCCTGACGGCCGAGCTCGACCATCGCCGGCGAAGCATCGGTGGCGTCGACGTTCACGCCTTGGGCCAACAACGCGGAAGTGAGGAAGCCGGTACCAGCGCCGAGTTCGGTGACACGGACGCCACGACGGAACGGAGCGAAGGCGGCCAGCGCTTCGGCGAAGCGCTTCTGCGGCGCGGCGTGCGCGTCGTAGGTTTCGGCTCGTTCATGAAAACGCATGGGATTAGGGGGCGAGGAACTCGCGCAGGTCGTGCCCGAGTCCTTCACCAATATGACAACCTACGATGGCTTGGCAAACGCCCGCGGCATCCAGGAGCGCGTCTTGGTCGCCGACATAGGCTTCCCAGCCGGGACTGAGCCCCTGACGTCCGAAGGTGATCAGCGAGACGCCCGCAGGCTGAGCGAGGAGATCCAATCCGGCCTGCAGGTATGCCTTCTCGTAGGGCAAGGCGTCGCCGACCAGCGGAGCCAGACCGGCACGCTGGCGGAAATCGGCCAAGGCCGCCGGGGCGTCGGTGTCAATCCAGCGACGGAGATACTTCACCTGGGTCTCGGAATGCTTCCCGCACTTACCGTGCTCGGAGCAGAACGATGTGAACGGGGCGAAGAGCAGCACCTTGGCCGGGAACTTCACGCCGCGCGCGCCAGCCTCGAGCACGAGGTGCGCGCCGAGCGACCACGCGATGACGGCGTCGCAGCCAGAAAGGTTCTCCGCTGCGCCGACGACGGGCGGGTAGATGAGGTGCTCGGCGTCGGGCGCATGGGCCAAGGCGATGGCCTTCATCTCCTCGAGCGAGACGCCCCAGCCGCCGATCCAGCCGATCTTCATGTGGTGACGCCCTTCAAGGCGGCGACAAAGGAGGACAGCACGGCGGGCGAAAGGCCTCGGCGGAGCGAGATGCGGATACGTCCGGTGCGCACGGGCACCGTGGGCGGACGGATGGCGGAGACCATAAAGCCGGCGGCGCGCAGCGCGGTGGCGTATTTCAAGGTGACGTCGGAGTCGCCGAGGATCAGCGGAATGATCGGCGAATCGCCCGACGGCACCGCAAAGCCGGCTTCTAGGAGCCCG
This sequence comes from uncultured Opitutia bacterium, assembly GCA_903921665.1. GTDB lineage: Bacteria > Verrucomicrobiota > Verrucomicrobiia > Opitutales > UBA953 > UBA953. The sequence goes on along the minus strand of CAIXQT010000292.1, from coordinate 680 downwards.
TCGCGCCAAGCATGGGAGAGCGCATGAAGGTCGGCGCGTTCGCCCGACATCCCCTTCACGCGCTCGACCGCAGCGAGGGCGGCGGCGGCGCAGGACGGCGCGAGGTAGGTCGAGTAGACGAACTCCCCGGCGAAGTTAATCAGGGCGTCGCGGACTTCCGGAGCGTGCGAAAGCACATAGGCACCCTGCGAGCCGAGGCCTTTGCCGAGCGTGCCGACCACGATGTCCGCGGCGGCAAAAGCACCCTGGGCTTCCTGCAGACCAGAACCCGTAGAACCGTACCAGCCCGTGGCATGGGCCTCATCAAGCACCCAGCAGAAACCAAAACGCTTACGGAGCGAAGCCAGGCGCTTCAGGTCCGGGCTATCGCCGTCCATCGAGTAGACGCTTTCCGTGACGACGAAGATGACGCCATCCAAGGCTGGCTCCTCGTGGAGCATGAGCTCAAGGGCATCGAGGTCATTATGGGCGAAGCGACGGAGACGTGCGCCCGAGGCCATGATGCCATCGAGCATGCTCGCATGCACGAGGCGGTCGGCGAGGATGAGGTCGCCCTTCTTGGGCAGGCCGCCGAGGACGGCGGAGTTGGCCGAGAAGCCGGTGTTCATCACGAGCCCGTACTCATAGCCCTGCCAAGCGGCGAGGGTGTGCTCGAGCTGCTGATGGATCTCGGTGTAGCC
>CAIXQT010000291.1 GCA_903921665.1 uncultured Opitutia bacterium | reverse complement strand
GTTCGCCGCAGCCGCAGCCTTCCTTGGCGAGCAGTTCCATGGCCTCGCGCTCGACGAGCGGGGGGAACTGGGCGTCCTTGTAATAAGGGAAGTGGCCGGAGGTGCGGTAGAGGTCGAGGTTGCCGATGTGCGGCGTGAAGACCTGCTTGTAGCCGGTCTGGAAGAGGCGCTCGGAGATGAAGTTCTGGAGTTCCTGGCGGACGACCGCGCCGTTGGGCGTCCAGAGGATGAGGCCCTGGCCGACCTTCTCGTCGATATGGAAGAGCTTCAGCTCCTTGCCCAGCTTACGGTGGTCGCGCTTCTTGGCTTCCTCGGCGCGGACCATCGCCTGCTCGAGCTCGTCCTTGGTCGCATAGGCGGTACCGTAGATGCGCTGGAGCTGCTTGTTCTTTTCGTCACCGCGATGATAAGCGCCGGCGATATGGAGAAGCTTGAACGCTTTGACCTGCGAAGTGTAACGGACGTGGGTGCCCGCGCAAAGGTCGACGAACTCGCCGTTCTTATAAAAGGAGATCGCCTCGCCGGCGGGGATGTCGCCCAGGCGGCCGACCTTGTAGGCGTCCTGGCCGCGCTCGCGGATCAGCTTCTCGGCTTCCTCGCGGGTGCACTCGAAGCGCTCGAACTTCTGGTTCTCCTTGGAGATGCGGCGCATCTCCTCCTCGATCTTCACCAGGTCTTCGGCCGTGAACGTGTGGGCCAGGTCGAAGTCGTAGTAGAAACCGTTGTCGGTGGGCGGCCCGATATCGAGCTGGGCCTGGGGGAACAGGCGGAGCACGGCGGCGCCCAGCATATGGGCGGCGGAGTGACGGATCTCCTCGAGGGGAGTCATCTGCGGGCGGGAAGACATGGCGGAATACCCCACTCGCTAGGGACTCCCGAGGCGGAGGGCAAGGACGGAGGCGGCCCCCCGCCCTGCCCCGGGCCGCGGGCCTACTCTTTGACGAGTTCGAAACGCATCGTGACGACCACGCGGATGGTCTTGTCGATGGAGTAAACGTCGACGTTGCCGGAATCGCTTTCGTCGATCCGGTCCTTGGCGCTGATCTGGATGACGCCTTGGGCGGCTTCGAGCAAGGAACCCAGATGGCTGCCCGAACCGTTGACCATCGTCTGCGCGCGCCGCTGGGCGTCCTTAGCCGCCGACTCGAGCAGGTCCTTCTTCACGTCGGCGAGATTGAGGAGGCGGAAGATGGGCGTGCTGCGGACGAACGTGACGCCGCCCGACGGGAAGAACTCCTGGCGGGAGAACGCTTCGATGCGCGCGACGTCGGCGGACTGCAAGGTGAGGTGCTGCGCGAAGACGTACTCCGGGACCTGGCCGCGCGCGTGGGTATCGAAGTCGATGAGCTGGCGGCCGCGCACCGGCTGCTTCTCGCCGGCGGCGAGCGGCGGCTCGAGGTAGACGGCCGGCTCGAGACGACGGACGGTCGTCGCTTCGAAGATGATCTCGTTCTCGGCGAAGCCGGCCTTGCGCAACGAAGCGGTCAGCTGCGTGCGCTGGGCGAGCATCGCGTCGCGGCCGGCGTCATGATTCTCGCCGCGCCAGGCGAGGTCGGCGCCGACCATGCCTTGGGCGGAGCGCAGATCCTGCGTGGCCACGCCCTTGACGACGATCTCGGGGCGGTTCTGGCGGATCTGCGTCAACGAACGCCCGAACTTGTCGGTGGCGGTGACGAAACCCAGCGCCAGCGCGACTCCGAAGAGGAGGAACGCGAGCGACGGGAAGAAGGTGGGACTGAGCGGACGGGAGGGTGCGGGATTGGACATAGCCCGCCCATCATGCCGTCTGCGGAATTTCCTTACAATTGATTTCTTAAGAAACTTATGAACCGCCGCTCAGAGCGGCCGGAGGTCGAAGCCGTCCTTCCGGTCGAGCATCGCCCACCCGGCCGCGGTCAGTTCCTGACGGAGCCGGTCGGCGGCGGCGAAGTCCTTCGCCTGCTTGGCCGCCCAGCGGCGGGCGCCGAGGTCGGCGATCGCCGCCGGCACGCCGAGCTCCGCCTTCGGCACGAAGAGCACGATGCCGAGCGCGTACAGGATCTTGGCGAGACCGCAGACGTCCTCGCGGGCTTGGTGGGGCGAAACTTCGTCCTTCTCTCCCACCACGGTGAAGATCTGGCCCAGGCAACCGGGGACGTTAAGGTCTTCTTGAAGAATTTCCCACGCCGGAGCGAAACGACCCCAGGCGGTCTGGACCTCATGGATCGCCGGCGCAACGAAGTCGGCACGGGTGAAACCAGCCAAGGTGAGCAGCCGGTCCGTCCAGCGCTCGAGCTTGGCGATGGCGGAACGGGCGCCTTCCAGCCCGGCGAAGGTGAAATTAAGAGAACTCCGGTAGTGGCCGCCGATCAGGGTGTAACGCAACTCATTGGCCGTGAAGCCCTTATCCTCAAGCTGCGCCAAGGTAAACAAGTTGCCTTCGCTCTTGGACATCTTCTCACCGTCCACCATGAGGTGAGCGCTATGGAACCAGTGGGCTGCGAAGCCTTTGACGCCGGTGGCGCACTCGGACTGGGCGATCTCGTTCTCATGGTGAGGGAAGCAGAGGTCGATGCCGCCGCCATGGAGGTCGAAGGTGGCGCCAAGGTGGGCGAGCGACATCGCCGAGCACTCGATATGCCAGCCGGGTCGGCCTTCACCCCAGGGCGAGGGCCAGAAGTTGGCACCGTCCTCGGGCTTACGGGACTTCCAGAGGGCGAAGTCGGAAGCCGATTCGCGCTCATACTCGTCGGCGTCGTTGGCTTCGCCGGCGGAGTTCACGGACTGGGTCTCGAGCTTGGAGAAGTCGATCCGGGTGAGTTTGCCGTAATCGGCGCAGGAACAGACCTTGAAGTAGACGGAGCCGTCCTTGGCGACGTAGGCATGGCCGCGGTCGACAAGCGCCTTGATCATCGCGACCTGCTGGGGGATGTGCTCCACGGCGCTCGGCTCGACATGGGGCGGCAGGAGGCCGAGCGCCTTGCAATCGGCATGGAACTTATCGGTCCAACCCTTGGTGAAGGCGGTCAGGGTCTGGCCGGCGGCCTGGGCCCCGCGGATGGTCTTGTCATCGACGTCGGTGATGTTGCGGACGTGCTTCACCTTCAGCCCGGCGACCTCGAGGGTGCGGCGCAGGACGTCCTGGACGGCAAAGGTGCGGAAATTACCGATATGGGCGGGTCCGTAGACCGTCGGACCGCAGCAATACATGCCGAACACGTCATGGCCGGGCTTGGTCAGCAACGGCCGCTTCTCGCGGGACATGGTGTCATGCAGGAACACGGTCATAGGAGCGCCAGTTAGCGAAAGAGGCCCCAGCTGGGCGAGACGGAACTATCCCTTCGGCCCCGATAAGGCCGCCATTCTGCGACCAACCCGCTCCGCCAAGGCCGGAGGAAGGCCGGACGGCTCTTGGACTGCGGGTCATAATCGGGTTCCGGCTTGTTCCGGCCCGAATAAAAACAGATAACGACCATTCAACCATCACCCCCATGAAACTAGGCACCAAGTCCCTGCACGCCGGCCAGAAGCCCGATCCGACCACCGGCTCGCGCGCTGTCCCGATCTACCAGACCACCAGCTACCAGTTCCGCGACACGGAACACGCCGCGAACCTCTTCGGCCTGAAGGAGCTCGGAAATATCTATACCCGCATCATGAACCCGACGACGGACGTCCTCGAGCAGCGCCTTGCGGCGCTCGAAGGCGGCTCCGGCGCGCTCGCCCACTCCTCCGGCCAGGCCGCTATCACCGCCGCCATCCTGAACATCGCCGGCGCCGGCGACCACATCGTCTCGGTGGCCCAGCTTTACGGCGGCACCTACAACCTCTTCCACTACACCCTGCCGAAGCTCGGCATCCAGGTATCTTTCGTTGATGGCGACGATCCCGAGAACTTCCGCAAGGCCGTGAAGTCGAACACCAAGGCCTTCTACGGCGAAGGCCTCGGCAACCCGCGCCTCAATATCCTGCCCTTCGCCGAAGTCGCCAAGATCGCCCAGGAAGTCGGCGTGCCGCTGATCGTCGATAACACCGCTCTCTCGCCCTACCTGAACCGTCCGTTCGAGCACGGCGCGAACATCGTCGTCCACTCCGCCACCAAGCACATCGGCGGCCACGGCACCTCCATCGGCGGCATCGTCGTCGACGGCGGCAACTTCAACTGGGGCAACGGCAAGTTCCCCGGCTTCACCGAGCCCGACATGTCCTACCACGGCCTCCCGCACTGGGAAGCCTTCAAGGCCTTCGCCCC
>CAIXQT010000290.1 GCA_903921665.1 uncultured Opitutia bacterium | reverse complement strand
CTGTCCTTCGCTGACGCCCTCAAGGAAGCCCAGGAACTCGGCTACGCCGTAGCCGACCCGACGCTCGACGTCGACGGCATCGACGCCTTCCACAAGGCCTCGATCCTCGCCTGGCTCGCGCACGGCAAGTGGGCCCCCGCCTCACGCACGCTCGTGGAAGGCATCCGCAAGATCGGCCCAGCCGACATCGACTTCGCCCGCCGCTTCGGCTTCGCGCTCAAGCACCTCGCCGTCATCCGCCGCGACTTCAAAGCCAACTGGATGACCGTCGGCGTCTATCCGTCCCTCGTACCCAACCGCGACATCCTCGCGCGCGTCTCCGGCGTCAATAACGGCATCACCCTCCGCGGCGACGTCGTCGGCGCCACCACGCTCACGGGCCGCGGAGCCGGCGGCGACGCCACCGCCTCCGCCGTCATCGGAGACATCGTCGACGCCATCGCGGCCCTGACCGGCGCGATTCCGCAGGCCCTCTCGCCCGAAGCCCTCGCCGCCCGCGAAAAGGCCGGCCGCGCCCTGCGCATGGCTTCGATCGACGAGATCGTCTCGCCATTCTACCTGCGCCTGTCGCTGCTCGACAAAGCCGGCGTCTCCGAAGGCGTCTACCGCATCTTCTCGAAGCATAAGGTGTCGATCGCTCGCGTGATCCAGTACGAGCACCCCAACCAGGGACGCGGCACCGTGACGCTCTCGACCTACCCCGTCAGCGAACGCAAGATGTCCGCGGTCTTGACAGAATTGGGCCGCCTCAAGACCGTGCTCGAGGAGCCGGTCGTGCTCCGCATCTTCTCTCCTGAATCCTGATCTCCCGGTGGCCCTCATCGTCCAGAAATACGGCGGCACTTCCGTCGGCAACGTCGACCGCATCCAGAACGTCGCGGCCAAGATCAAGGAACAGTGGTCCAAGGGCAACCGCATCGTCGTGGTCGTCTCCGCGCGCAGCGGCGTGACCAACGACCTCATCGCCCGCGCCAAGGCCCTCTCGAAGCTCCCCGACGAGCGCGAGATGGACGTCCTGATGGCCGTCGGCGAACAGGAGACCATCGCCCTCACGGTCATGGCCCTCCACGCCATCGGCGTCCCCGCCGTCTCCCGCACGGGCGCCCAGGCCGGCATCTTCACCGACGATATCCACACACGCGCCCGGATCACCCGCATCACCGGCGGCGACCTCCTCGCGCGCCTCGATGAAGGCAAGGTCGTCGTGGTCGCCGGCTTCCAGGGCTGCACGGACAAAGGCGAAGTCACCACCCTCGGCCGCGGCGGCTCGGACCTCACCGCCATCGCGGTCGCCGCCTCCATCAAGGCCGACCTCTGCCAGATCTACACCGACGTCGACGGCGTCTACACCGCCGACCCCCGCATCGTGCTCAACGCGAGCAAGCTGCCGGAGATCTCCTACGAGGAGATGCTCGAGCTCGCCTCCAGCGGCTCCAAGGTCATGCAGTCCCGCTCGGTGGAGTTCGCCCAGAAATACAACGTGCCCTTCGAGGTCCGTTCCTCCTTTAACGACCAACCTGGTACCATCGTGAAAGCCATCGACAAAACCCTCGAAGACGCGGCTATCGCCGGCGTCGCCCTCGACCGCCTGCAGACCCGCGTCACGGTCAACGACCTGCCGGACAACCCGCAGGCCCTGTCCGCGATCTTCGACGACCTCGGCGAAGCCGGGCTCAGCGTCGACATGATCATCAAGAACCTGGGCAAGGACGGCAAAGCCAACCTGACCTTCTCGGTGACCACCGCCGAGTTCTCCCGCGTCGAAGCCGTCGTCGGCCAGACCCTCAAGAAACTCGGCTCCGGCTCGGTCCGTTCCGCCGGTGAGATCTCGAAGCTCTCCATCGTGGGCGTCGGCATGATCTCCCACCCCGGCGTCGCCGGCACCCTCTTCAAGGCCCTCGCCTCCGTCGGCATCAACAGCGAGCTCATCACGACTTCCGAGATCAAGATCTCCGTCGCGCTGGACCCCGCCAAGGCCGACGCCGCCGTCCGCGCCGTGCACACGGCCTTCGGTCTCGACAAGGCCTGAGCCGGCACTCGCCTCTTGCCCGCCGGCGTGCTCCGACCATAGTCGGGGCGATGCTGCGGTTCACCCTGGCCACCCTCCTCGCCCTCGGCGCCTTGCTGCCGGGAAGGATCGTGTCGCAGGACCTGCCGCCCAACCTGCTCACGGCCAACGCCCCCCTCAGCGCCGGCGAGCAACCGGATCAGCGTGCACTCCTCGGATTGGCGGACCAAGCCTTGGCCGCCGGCCTATCCTCGACGGCATCTAGCTATTACGCGCAGCTGCTGGCGGACCCGAAGCTTGGCGACAAGGATCGCGAACACGCCGGCCTAGGACTCTCCGCCGCGTTCATCGAACGCACCCGCACCGCCGAAGCCAAGGCGACCGTGAAGTTCCTCTCGAAATCTCCGCGCCGAACGTTACGCGAAGGGCTCATCGCCCTCCTCGAAAACGACACGGACGGCGCTCGGTCGCTCTTAGGCGAACTCAACGTCGCCGCCCTGCCCGCCCACGAGATCGCCTGGGGACATGCGCTCCGCTGGATGGTGGCGGCCGCAAGCAACGACAACCTCACCATCAACCTCGCGCAGGAAGCCATCGCCCGCACCTCCGTCTCTGAGGAGCAACGCCAGCGCATCGAGATCCTGGGCTACCGCGCCATGGTCGTCGCCGGCAAGATCGAGCCGCGCACCGTCTCGGCCTTACGTGAACTCGCCGCCGAGGCCAAAGGCACGCCCTTGGCGTTCGATTACGCCCGCAATCTCGCCCTCGCCCACCTGAAGGATGCCAAGGGCGCCGCCCAAGCCTTAGCCGATGCCGGCAAGCTGCCCGAAGCACGCCAGGCGGAGGCCGACCTGCTCGCCGGCCTGATCCTCGGGACCGATACGCCGGAAGGACGCGAGCGTATCAAGGACGCGGCCCGCAATCCCGCCAATGTCGCCATCCGTCTCACGGCCCTCCGGGCGCTCGTCGCGGCGGCCGACCCACGCTCCGAAACCGATACGGCCAGGACCATCGATGCCAAATCGGTCGCCAACGAGGTGAACGATTTCCTGCTCCGACGAAACCCCGGCCAGCTGTCTTACTATTGCCCGCGCGACCTCAAGGTCCTGGACTCCATCCACCTCGCCCGTGCCCAGCTGATGCTCTTCGCCGGCAGCCGCGAAAAGGCCCGCCAAGCCGCCGAAGATCTCCTCAAGGACGTCCCGGCCAGCCCCTTGGTCCGTGAAGCCACGCGCACTCTCGCCATCGCCGCCTGGGGCGACGGTTCGTTCCGCCTCGCTGCCACGCACCTGACGAACCTCGCCGAAAGCAGCGTCGAACCTGAACGCGCCCAGCTGCGCATCGCGGCCGCCGACTGCCTCTTCCTGGCGAAGGACTTCGTCCTCGCCGAAAAAGCCTACGCCACGCTCCAGAAGGATGCGGCCGATACGAAGCTGTCCGAAGACGCCTTTCATCAGCGCGTCCTCTGCCTGCTTGAGACCAGCGACGAGATCAGCGACTGGAACCGCACCACCGAGGTCATCGAAGAAGCCGCTCGCTCGAATCGCAGCCGGACCCGCGAGCCGATCTGGTCCGCGATCTGGAGCCTGGTCGAGGACATGCGCAAAGCCAACCGGCCCGCCGACGCCGAACGCCTCCTCGCCCGGCTCGCTCCCCTGACCGCCGGTGCGCGGGTCGACTTCGCCCTCCGCTTCACCTGGCAACGCGCCCTGCTCGCCATCGCCAACAACAACCCGGCCGAAGCCAGCCGGCTCGCCGACGATATCGGCCGCCGGCTCGCCAACCTTCCCGCCGACGAACCGCTCGCCGAACTCCGCAAGGCCGCGCCGGAACTGCGCGGCCACGCCGCGCTGCTTAAGGCGAGGACCTCCTTGAATGCCGGCGCCGCCCGCGGCCTTGAGCAATTCGTCGAGCTCCGCAGGCAATTCGGCAAAGTACCGGCCACGGCCGCCTCGTATCTGATCGAAGGCCGCCACCTCGCCTCCGTCGGCCGGCACGCCGAAGCCCAGAATCGTTTCGAGGAGCTCGCCAAGGAATTCCAAGGCGAACCGGGTCTCGGCGAGTTCGCGGCGCTTGGTCTCTACGAAGCAGCGGAACAGGCCGCCCTGCAGGCCCCCGCCTCCGGCGAGAACAAGCTTAAGGATGCCGTGGAACTCCTGGAACGTTTCACCGAGACCTATCCCCAGAACGCCCTCATCTTCCGCGTCTCGCTGCGCCGCTCCGAAATCCTCCGCTCGCTCGGACAGTTCGACAAGGCCTTGCTCGTCCTCGACGGCCTCATCCGCGACAAACCCACCGACCCGTCGCGACCGCAAGCCGAGATGGCGCGCGCCGATTCGCTGTTCGGCCTCGCGCAGCTGCGTCGCGATCGCAACGGCCAGCTGGACCGCCAGCGGGTCTCCCGCGCCGCCGCCGCCTACGAGCGTATCGCCGAAGCCTGGGCCAAGGATTCGGACGACGTGAAGATCGAGGCTTGGTACAAGTGGGCGACCACCCTCGTGGAACGAGCCAAGACGGAGAGCGGACTGGAAGCCGCCTCGAGCCGGGCCGAAGCCCGCAAGATCCTCATGCGCGCAATCGGCACGCTCCGCGCCGCGTCCGCCCGCGTCGCGGCCGACACCACGGCCAAGCTGTCTTCGGAAGGACGACTCTGGCTTTCCCGCTCCATCCTGCTCACGGGTGAGATCTGCGAACAGGACGGCGACCGACCGGAAGCCATCGCCGCCTACAAGATCATCGTCAGCGTGAACCAAGGCCAGCCGGCCGGCATGACGCGCCTTCCGGGTCAGTCCACGGCGGAAAGCAAACTTGCGACCCTGCGCCAATCGTCGTCCAATCCCGCCAAGCCCCAATGAGCCGCTTCTCCTTCCCCTTCGACGCCGGCCCTTTCGTCTGGCTTCTCCTGTTGCTTGCTTTCCTGGCCTTGGTCTTCGTCGTCGAACGCGCGATGTTCCTGCATCGCGGCCTCGTGCTTTCGTCCGACTTCATCGAAGGCGTCCGTAACAATCTCCGCGCCGGTCGTCCGTTGGAGGCCCTCGCGGCCTGCGAAGAATCACCGGGGCCGGTCCCTCGCGTGGTCAAGGCCGCCCTGCTCCGCGCCGGCAACGGCGAGGACGCCATGCGCGCCGCCGCGACCGAAGCAGCCCTGCTGGAACTCCCAGTCCTTGAACGTCGCCTGGGCACCATCGCGGCCATCGGCCGCGTCGCGCCGCTGCTCGGCCTGGCCGGCGCGATCTTCTCCGGCTTCAACCTCGCGACCGCCCTCCGGGATGGCAGCGTCTACGCTTCCGCCAACGGATTGCTGCTCGAAGTCCAGGCCGCCCTCGCCACCGCCGGCTTCGCGATGGTCATCGCCGCCGCCTGCGCCATGGCCCACCACTTCCTCGTCGGACGCGTCCGCTCGATCGTGACCGAGATGGAAATCGCCGCCCATTCGATCATCACCTTCGTCCGTCACGAACTCCCGGAGGAGAAGCCCCGCCAAAGCTGAGATGCGTACGCCTCTCGGAGTCCTGGAGAAAGTCCGCCCGGCCGAACAAGGCTTGGATTTCGTGCCGTTGGCGCTGGCGCTTGTCTGTGCCGCCCTCACCTTCGTCCTCTCGTCCGAATTCGTCTACGCCCCGGGCATGTACGTCGGCTTCGACAATCGTCCCGCAGCGGTCTCCCCTTCGCTCAAGACCCCGAAACTCGCCTCTGGCGACCTCGCCCGGACCTCGCTCACCGTCACCCTGGTCTCGGCGCGGGGCACCGGCGTCTTCGTCGTGGCCGGACGCGTCGTCGACCGCGACGGCCTGGGCGCCGAGCTACGTCGCGTCGCGGCCGCGGGCGGCTCCGCGCGGCCGGTCCTGGTGAAGGCCGACGCCTCGCTGACCATGCAGAGTTTCCTCGAGGTCTGCGAACTTGCCCGGAACGCGGGTTTTCCGGGCGTGTTGGTCGCGGCCGACGAACGTTGATTCGCGGTTGCCACGGCCGAGTCGGGTCGAACATTCTCCGGCCAAGTGTCCCCCCCTGCGCCCATCCAACCCCACCATTCCGTGACGCCGCGACATATCGGCATCATCATGGATGGCAACGGACGCTGGGCTGCCGCCAAGGGACTTCCTCGCCTCGAAGGCCATCGCCGCGGCGCCGAACGGCTGATCGAGATCATCGATGCGTGCATCGACGAAGGCATCGGTACGCTCACGGTCTTCGCCTTTTCCGCTGAAAACTGGAAGCGCCCGCTCGAGGAAGTGAGCGGCCTCTTCAAGCTCGGCGAATGGATCCTGCGCGCGCATCTCGCCAGGTTGGAGAAACGCAACGTCCGCCTCCGCGTCATCGGGGACATCACCGCCCTGCCCGAGTTCGTCCGCGGCCCGCTCGAAGACGTCATGGCCTCGAGCAAGGCCAACACCGCCTTCACGCTCGTCGTCGCGCTCAACTACGGAGCCCGCCAGGAGATCGTCGCGGCCGCCCAGGCGATCGCGACCGACGTCGCCGCCGGCACGCTCGCGCCCTCCGCCGTGAATTGGTCGGCCGTCGAAGCCCGCCTGCAGACCGCCGGCATGCCTGACCCCGACCTGATCATCCGCACTTCGGGCGAATTCCGCCTCAGCAACTTCCTGCTGCTTCAATCCGCCTACGCCGAGATCGTGTTCGCCTCGGTCTTCTGGCCCGACTTCGACAAGGCCCAGCTCAAGCTCGCCCTTGCGGAATTCGCCAAGCGCGAACGCCGCTTCGGCCAGACCGGCGAACAGATCCAGCCCGCCTCCGCTCCATGAAAGATCGCGCCCTCAGCACCATCGGCCTCTGGGTCGTCGTCGGCCTCGTGATCTGGGTCGGCGGCTTCTTCTCGGTCGCCGAGCAAGCCTCCTTCGGCCTGCTGGCGCTGATCATCTGCGCCGCGCAGTACGAATTCTATCAGCTCGTCCGCGCCATCCCGGACGTCGGTCGCCCCAACGTCTCCGGCATCGTCGCCGGCTTCGCATTGCACTTCGGGCTCTTCTTCCTGGCCGCCGAAGAGGCCCGGGCGAACTACCTGCTGACGGGCGGCGCCCTGCTCGTCGGCCTGCACCTCCTCTCGCTCCTTCGCCATCCGGGCGAAGTCCCGACGCTCCTGCGCCGCTTCCCCACGCTCTACGGATTCGCCTACCTGCCGTTCATGCTGGCTTCCCTCATCGCCATCGCGCGCATGAAGGACGGGCATCTGCTCACGGCGAAATCGGTCGGACTTTATTATGTCGTCTGGGTCTTCGTCGCCACGAAGTTCACCGACGTCGGCGGCCTGCTCATCGGCGTCCCGTTCGGGAAGCACAAGATCGCCCCGACCATCAGCCCGGCCAAGAGCTGGGAAGGTTGCTTCGGCGGATTGGCGGCGTCCGCGGGCGCTTCGGCCCTCTTCGCCTGGCTCATGCGCGACGGCTTCGGCATCGGTTTCATGGTCCCTTGGAAAGCCGCCGTACTGGCTTTGCCGATCGCGGTGCTCAGCATCCCTTCCGACCTCGTCGAGTCCGTATTCAAGCGACTCGCCGGCGCCAAGGATTCCGGCGCGACGATCCCCGGCATCGGCGGCGCGCTCGACCTGATCGACAGCATGGTACTCACTTCGCCGGCCGCCCTGATCCTGCTGTCCTACTTCCTCGAGTGGGCCAAGCGAGGCTGATGACCTCGCCGAAGCCAGCCATTCATGTGCTGACGGGCCCGACCGCCGTCGGCAAGACGGAGACGGCGCTGCGCTGGGCCGAACAGAATGACGCGGAGATCCTCTCTTGCGATTCCGTCTGCGTCTATCGCGGGATGGACATCGGTTCGGCCAAGCCTACGGCCGAAGAGCAGCGGCGAGTCCGCCACCACGGCCTCGACCTGGCTGAGCCCTCGGAACGCTATTCCGTCTCGCAATATGTGGACATGGCCGCCGCGGCGATCGCCGCCGCCCAAGGCCGCGGCAAACGCATCCTCGTCACGGGCGGCAGCGGCTTCTATCTGGCGGCCTTCTTCGGCCCGGTCACGGATGAGCTGGATATCCCGCAGGCGATCACGGACGAAGTCCGCACGCTGCAACGCCAAGGCATCGCCTCGCTGCTGCTCCGCCTCCGGGAACTCGAAGGCCCAAGGCTCCCCGAGTGGCTGGACGTCCACAATCCGATCCGTGTCGCCAAGGCCCTCGAACGTCGCCTGGCCTCCGGTCGCACCCTCGATTCCTTGCGCGATGAGTTCCTGTCGCGCCGCGGCCCTTTCGCCGACCACACCGTCACCTTCCAACTCTTGGAACGCCCGGATGACGAATTGAGGAGTCGCATCGCCGCCCGGACGGAACAGATGCTGCGCACCGGGATGATCGAGGAGGCCGAACGCCTCTTGGCGCTGAATCTCGACCCCGAACTGACATCCTCTCGCGCCGTGGGCTATCGGGCCGTCATGGACTGGCTAGAGGGCGGGAAACGCGTGGCCATGAGCGGCTTAGCCGAGCGAATCAACTTGGACACCTGGGCTTTGGTCAGGAAGCAGCGTAAGTGGTTCCGTCGGTTAGGCTTAGCCCCAGAGACCGAATAGCGCGGTTTTTGATGGTTTTCTGACCATGGACCCGCGTGCCATGTTAAAAATGGGTCATTTATGGCATTTTACTGCCTCCATCCTTGCAAGGCCCTGTTTTTTGACCAATTTCGGCGTCGAACCCCCTACCTACCTAAACCATGCCCCTGAAACTCGGCCAGCCTCTCCCTGAAATTTCCCTCAAGCAGAAGACCGACGCTGGTCTGGTCGATGTCAGCCTCCGCCGCAACGTCGGCAAGGGTAAGACCGTCATCCTCTTCGTCCCCCTCGCCTTCACGGGCGTCTGCACCGACGAACTCTGCAAGGTGACCGGCCTCCTCGACGAGTACAAGAAGCTCGGCGCCGACGTCATCGCCATTTCCGTCGACTCTCCCTTCGCTCAGGAAGCCTGGGCCAAGCAGGCCGGCATCAACCTCACCCTCGTCTCCGACTTCAACCGAGTCGCCCTCAAGGCCTTCAAGGTCAAGGACACCCGCGTGATCCCCGAGAAGACCGGCCTCCTCAACGTGGCCAAGCGCTCCGTCTTCGTGGCCGACAAGGCCGGTAACGTGATCCACTCCGAAGTGAAGCGCGACCCGGCCTCCATGCCGAACTTCGCCAAGATCAAGAAGGCCGTCGAAGCCTAAGTCTCAGCACGGCTTATTTGAAGGCGGTCGGGCTTGCCCCGACCGCCTTCTTTGCTTTTGGCTACCTGTCTGCCCATCCGCGGCGAGACACCCCTTTCTACCAAACACCACCATGGCCCTCAAAGACCCCTTCAAAGCCCTCCGCCCCTTCTCCGCCGGCGGCAAGTCCGGGCAGATCTACTCCGTGCCCGCCCTCGAGCAGGCCGGCCTCGGCAAGGTCTCGCGCCTGCCGGTCTCCATCCGCCTCGTCCTCGAGTCCGTCTTGCGTAACTGCGACGGCATCGCGGTCACCGAGAACGACGTGAAGACGCTCGCCGCGTGGAACGCCGCGAAGCCGGTCGACACTGAGATCCCGTTCGTCGTCGCGCGCATCGTGCTGCAGGACTTCACCGGCGTGCCGCTCCTCGTCGACCTCGCCGCCATGCGCGAAGCCGTCGCCAAACTCGGCAAGGATTCCGCCGTGATCGAGCCGCTCGTCCCCGTCGACCTCGTCGTCGACCACTCGGTGCAGGTCGACCGCGCCGGCACCGCCTCTTCGTTCCTCGAGAACCTTCGCCAGGAATTCGGCCGCAACACTGAGCGCTACGAATTCCTCAAGTGGGGCATGCAGGCCTTCAAGACCTTCGGCGTCGTGCCGCCGGCCATCGGCATCGTCCACCAGGTCAACCTCGAGTTCCTTGCGAAGCTCGTCTTCCAGAAGGACGGCGTCTTCTACCCTGACACCCTCGTCGGCACCGACTCCCACACCACGATGATCAACGGCATCGGCGTCGTGGGCTGGGGCGTGGGCGGCATCGAAGCCGAAGCCGGCATGCTCGGCCAGCCGGTCTACTTCCAGACGCCCGAAGTCATCGGCGTCAACCTCACCGGCCGCCTCCGCGAAGGCGTCACCGCCACCGACCTCACCCTCCG
>CAIXQT010000289.1 GCA_903921665.1 uncultured Opitutia bacterium | reverse complement strand
GTGGCGATATCTTCGCCAGCTCCAGAAATTTGCTGGGTGTAAAGAGAAGTGATTCCGTGCCATCGACAAGAACTTCGCCGGGCTCCTGCCGTTTTGGGATATCCTCTTCGGCACCTACTATATGCCCAAGGATCGCATGCCGCAGAACTTCGGCGCGACCGAACCGGTGCCCACGGGCTATTTCGGCCAGCTCTGGCATCCGTTCTCGGGCTGGTTCAAGCGCAAGGGCCCGCCGCCGCTGCCTTGAGGCTGGTTTGCTTCCCCGTTTGCATTGGGCGTCACGACCGTTAGGGTAGGCTTTTAGCCGATGTATCCTCAGGACCTACGCGAAAACTGGCATGCCGGCCAAGGCCGGTGGAAAGACGTGCCCGCCGCGGAGTGGAACGACTGGCACTGGCAGCTGCGCAACCGCATCACGACATTGGCCCAGCTGGAAGAGAGGCTGGAGCTGACCAAGGAGGAGCGGGAAGGGTGCCTCTTCGCCCCCCACAAGCTGTCGCTCTCGATCACGCCCCATTTCTTCAACCTCATCGATCCCAAGGATCCGTACTGCCCGGTCCGACGGCAGGTCATCCCGCGCATCGAGGAGTCCTACGTCGCTCCGGGCGAATCCGAGGATCCCGTCGGCGAAGAGGGCACCATGCCCGTCCCCGGCATCGTCCACCGCTATCCGGATCGCGTGCTGTTCCTGGTCACCGACCGTTGCGCTTCGTATTGCCGCTATTGCACGCGCAGCCGCCTCGTCTCCAACGCCCAGGCGTATGATTTCCATCCCGAGCTCGAGGCCGGCCTGAAGTATATCGAAGAGCACACCGAGATCCGCGACGTCCTGCTCTCCGGTGGCGATCCGTTGCTGCTCTCGGACGCCAAGCTGGATGCGCTCCTCGGCCGCCTGCGCGCGATCAAGCATGTCGAATTCATCCGTATCGGTTCGCGTATCCCCGTCTTCCTGCCGCAGCGCATCACGCCGGAGCTCGCCGAAATCTTCCGCAAGCACGGCCCGATCTGGCTGAGCATCCACACCAATCATCCGAAGGAGATCACCCGTGAACTCGCCACCGCCTGCGAGCGTCTGTCTTTCGCCGGCGTCCCCCTCGGCAACCAGTCCGTGCTCCTCGCCGGCGTGAATGACGACGCCGAGGTCATGAAGTCGCTCGTGCACCGCCTGCTCATGATGCGCGTGCGTCCGTATTATCTCTACGCCTGCGACCTGATCGAAGGCTCGACCCATTTCCGTGCGCCCATCCAGAAGGGCATCGATATCATCCGCGCGCTCCGCGGTCATACGACCGGCTATGCCGTCCCGCAGCTGATCATCGACACCCCAGGCGGCGGCGGGAAGGTCCCGATCAATCCGGAATACGTCCAGGCCATCCATGATGGCATCGTCGAACTGCGTAATTTCGAGGACCGGGCTTACGTCTATCCGTCGGGCACGAAGATGCCTGATGTATACAAGGTGTAAGCGGTAAGCGGTTGGCGGTTAGCGGTTGGGGCTGCCTTTCACTCAAGGTGAGGCCGGAGGTAGGGCGGGCTCTCCGAGCCCGCCGTTAGCTCATGAGATATCCGTGCCATTGTCTGAGGACTGAC
>CAIXQT010000288.1 GCA_903921665.1 uncultured Opitutia bacterium | reverse complement strand
CTTCGTCTGGGAGGCCGACAACGGCGGCGAATTCTACGCCCTCGGCCAGCATAAGGGCAGCGTCACCGACCTCGCCTGGCGCGCCGACTCCAACATCCTGGCCAGTTGTTCCGCCGATGGCGTCATCACCACCTGGGAGATGAAGACCGGCAAGCAGGTCGCGAGCTGGAACGCCCATGGCGGCAATGTCCAGTCGGTCTCCTTCCTGCCGGATGGTCGCCTCGTCTCGGGCGGCGCCGATGGCGCGAGCGCCGTCTGGACCATCGAAGGCAAGCGCGTGGAACAGTCCCAAGCCGTCAAGCAGGGCGATCAGGTCGCCCGCGTCGTGGGGCTTTACGACTCCAAGAATTTCGTCACGGCCAACTGGCTCGGAGAGGTCCGTTTCTTCGAGACCGCCACCGGCCGCGAATTGACGCAGGTCTCCAGCAACCCCCCGAAGCTGGGCGATCGACTGGCCGCCGCCGAGAAGCGCCTGGCCGAACTCGAGCCTGCGCTCGCTCCCGTCGAGGCTGCCGCGAAGGTCGCTGAAGCCAAGATTCCTGTCGCCGAAGCTGCCTTGAGCAAACTGAAGGCCGCCGGAGAACCGGCTTCCAAGAAGCTCACGGAGCTCGAGACGACGCTGGCCAATATCACCAAGGGAATCACCTACCAGCAGGGTCAGATTGCCAAAGCCAAGACCGCTGAGTCCAAGGCAAAGGCCACCAAGGCTCTCGCCGATAATCGCGCCGGCCTGACTTATTACGGACAGGAAATCGCCAAGGTGAAGCCTGCCGCCTCCGCTTTCCGCACCGCCGAAGCCGAGCTCGCCAAAGCCAAGGCTGACCTCGCCGCCTTCCAGGCCAACGTGCGTAACATCATCGCCGAGACCGCTGCGCACCGCGAACGCATCGTCGCCCTCAAGGCCGCCCAGTTCAACGTCGGCGTCCTCACCGAGCAGGAGAAGCTGGCCAAGCTCGAGCAGGATATCGCCGACCTCGTGGCCGCTAAGGCCGAGAATGAGGCCGCCAAGGTCACCGCCGCCGCGCGCATCGAATCCTCCAAGAAGACCGTCGCGCAGAACGAAGACCTGATTCCCAAGCAGCAGGCGGAGCTCGACGCCCTCAAGGCCGAGTTCGCCGTCGTGGATAAGACCCTTTCGCCCTACCGGCTCAGCGAGGCGGAGGCCATGGGCAAGATCGAGGCCCAGCAGAAGCTGATCGACGCCCAAGGTGAGGCCATCGTCCGTCTGGGACTGGATCGGGATGCCATCGTCACCGTCGCCACCGCCGCGACCGCCGCCTTCCGCGAGAAATATTCCACGCCTTTGCGCACCCGGCTGACCGAGGCCACCGCCAAGGTCGACGAATTGAAGAAGGCCGCCGACGCCGCCAAGGTCGCCGCGACCCAAGGCGCGGCTAAGTCCAAGGAGCTTGCGCTGGCCGCCGTGAAGGCCGCCGACGCGAACAAGCAGGCCGGCATCAACCTCGTCGCCGCTGAGAAGGCCTACGCCGAAGCCCGGACGTTCGGCGCGGTGTTCTCCTTCAGTTATTTCTCTCGGAAGAAGCAGTCCGAGGAGCAGGTGGCGCTCGCCAAGGCCGTGGTCGCCAAGACCCAAGCCGGCCAGGCTGAAGCCGAGAAGACCCTCGTCGCCGCCAAGGCTGCGGAGTTGTCGTTGGCCGCCGCGCAGTCGGCCGCCGAGAAGGCGATCGCTCCCGCCGGCGCCGCCGTCGCCGCCATCACCAAGGAACGCTCCCAGCTCGTCATCGAGCGCGAAAAGCTCGCCGCCCCCGGTGTCGCCGCCGAGAAGGATTACGCGGCCAAGCTGCCCGCCCTCCAGGCTTCCCTGCAGAAGGCCAAGGATGGCCTCCCCGCCCTCGAGAAGGCCCTTGCTGACGTCCGCGTCCAGCTGGCCGAAGCCGCCAAGCCCGTCGATGCCAAGCGCCTCTTGGTCGAGTCGGCTGCCAAGACGCTGGAACTTACCAAGAGCGAAAAGGCCAAGGCCGAGAAGGCTCTGCTGGCCGCTGAAAAGGATATCCCGCAGCGCGACAAGAATCTGGAAGAGATTGCCAAGTCCTACGCCGAGCTCACCCCTCAGGTCGAACCGATGAAGGCCAAGGTCAAGGCCGCGCAGGATCAGTATCTCGCGATGTTGCCCAAGCGCGAAGAAGCGAAGAAGAATTAGGCAGAAGCAGGGCTAGGGCCAGGGCCAGGTATTATTGGTAGGGACAGCACCACGTGCTGTCCTTGCTTGCTTGGGTAGGGTCGGGAGCGTGTCACGACATAGTCTTTCGTTCCAGGTGGCGGGTGGCAGCCCCGGGTGGCAGGTGGCGGGATAGTCTTCGGGGAAGGGCGGTTTGACTCAAGCCAGCCCAACCCCTACCCCTACCCCTATCCCTAAGACAATGCTCTCCCGTCGCCGATTCCTGGAGTCCGCCTTCGTAGCTGCCCTCGCCGCTTCGCTCGGCGCCGCCGAAGGCAAGCGTGCCCCGCGCGTGGTGCTGCGTTCCTCCTGGCAGACGGTGAACATCGGCGACATCGCCCATACCCCGGGAATGTTGGCCTTGCTGGAGAAGTATTTCCCCGAGGCGGAGGTCACCCTCTGGCCCTCCAGCGTCGACAACGGCGTGAAGGAGATGCTCCAGGCTCGTTTCCCGAAACTGAAGTTCGTGGGCTCCAAGCCGGACGTCGCCAAGCTCTATGCCGAGAACGATTTCCTGCTGCATGGTTCCGGCCCTTCGCTCGTGGGCGAGAAGCAGGTCGCGCTGTGGCGCAAGCAAGGCCCTAAGCCCTACGGCGTCCTGGGCATCACCCAAGGCACGCCCACGCCGGAGACGGCCGAGATCCTGAATGGCGCGCAGTTCGTCTACTTCCGCGACTCCGTCTCGCTGGCGACCGCCAAGGCCGCCGGCGTGAAGTGCCCGGTGATGGAATTCGGCCCCGACGGCGCCTTCGCCACCGATCTCCGCAACGAGGAGAAGGCCGAAGCCTTTCTGCACGGCTGGGGGCTCGAGCGCGGTAAGTTCCTCTGCTGTATCCCCCGTTACCGCATCACGCCCTACTGGACGATTCATAAGGAGCGCCCGTTCGATCCCGTGAAGCAGAAGCGTAACGACGAGATGAAGGAGCACGACCATGCCCAGCTGCGCGCCGCGATCGTCGCCGTGGTGAAGCAGACCGACCTCAAGGTGCTCATCTGCCCCGAAGACCGCACCCAGATGGCCTTGGGCAAGGAGATCCTTTTCGACAAGCTCCCCGACGACATCAAGGACCGCGTGGTCTGGCGCCAGGACTATTGGCTCACCGACGAGGCTCTCAGCGTCTACGTCCGCAGCGCCGGACTCTTCGGCAACGAGATGCACTCGCCCATCATGTGCGTCGGCAACGGCGTCCCGGCCATCGTCTGCCGCTGGGCCGAACAGACCTCCAAGGGCAACATGTGGAAGGACATCGGGCTGAACGAGTGGCTCTTCGATCTCGACGACGAACCGCAGCTCGCGGGTATCGTCCCGGCCGTGCTGGCCATCGCCAAGGACCCTGCCGCCGCGAAGGCCAAGGTGCTCAAGGCCCAGGCGGTCCTGCGCGAACGCCAGTCCGCCGCGATCGGTCGCGTCCGGAAGGCCGTAAGCGCCTAAGCCGGCTTACTTCTTGGCCGGAGCCTTCGGCTTCGGCTGCTCGGCGAGCATGACCGTCACGACCGGTGTCGGCTCGTTCACGCCGGCGAAGGCGTTGTAGGCCTGCTGGAGGGCCGCCGCGTCGCGGACATCGCCTTCGGCGATGAGCCACTGGTAGCGCAGCTTGAACGGGGTCTCCGGCGTGGCCACGCCCTTCGGGAAGGCGCCGAAGCGGCCGTAGTCGCGATAGGCTGAAAAGGCCGTGTCCTTCGGATTGGAAGGGTGGTTCAGGAGCAGGGCCGTGAAGGTCTTGCCTTCGACGGTGAAGACTTCGGCGACCCAGGTGAGGTCGCGGACTTTGTGGATGAGGACGTCCTTACCGGGATAGACGTAGGTGGTCTTCGTGGCGTCGATCTTCTCGGAAGGGCGGAATTGCGCGCCCGCGTGTTCAGGGTCGCCGTCGATCTTGGCTTCGCCGTGGTCGGGCTTGAGCGTGCTTTTCATCTCGATGCCGACGTAGAAAGGCGCAGCGGGCTTCGTGAACGTGAAGATGCGTTCCTCGGTGAGGATCGGCTTAGCCGTGGCGGATTCGCCCTGCCAGTCGATGGCGGCCACGAAGCCGTCGGTCGTCGGATGGATCGCCGTCACGACCTGGTCGCCTTTGACCATGTGCCAGCGGTCGTAGGTCTTGCCGTCGACCGTGATCTTCATGAACCCGAGCATGATGCCGCGGTGATGGGGGAAACTGAAGCCCGGGCCCTTCGTCAGGCGGAGCGCGCCGCTGGCGTCGAAGACGTGGAGGAAAGGCTTATAGGTCTCGAGGCGCTTGGCCGGGGTGCTGACGTCGTGGGCCATCATGAAGCGGGCGACGACCTTGCCGTCCTGGGCGACATCGACGGCTTCGTTCGGGGTGACCTTGATATCGGCCGCGGAGGCCGTGACGAGGGCCAGCAGGGCGGAGACGACGAGCGGGGTTTTCATCTTCAAGAGGATGCAATGGGAGGGACTGCTTTTGACAGCAAAATCCTTCCCTCCAGCCGGGGCCGTCTTAGATTGGGGCTGTCTCGCAGGGCGAGGCTCCCTTCATCCTTTCTGCAATCCCCTGAGCATGTCCCACGGCCATCCCTCCGACTTTAAGCGAAACCTCCGCCGGGAGATCGCCGGTTATTTCATCGTCGTCCTCTGCGCCTTGCCTTTCCGGCTAGCCCTCATGACGCAATTCGCGGACGCCAAGGAAGGCTTCGGCTTCTTTTGGAATCAATACGTCAGCGGCATCTCCCTCGGCCTTATCGCCGCCGTATTCGTGTCCAAGCTGCGCCTCCGATATAAACTCGCCCTCACCTTCGTCCTGGTCGCGATCTGAAGCGCGCGGGTCCTCGTCCCTCTGGTACGCCTAGCCCTGTCCCAAGCCCTATCTCGGGCCCTTGAGCGAAGCGAATTGTCTAGCTGGCGGAGAGGGAGGGATTCGAACCCTCGGTACCTTGCGGTACACTGCATTTCCAATGCAGCGCGATCGACCACTCTGCCACCTCTCCTTTGTTACCAGCTAGAAGGTGCATCAAAGG
>CAIXQT010000287.1 GCA_903921665.1 uncultured Opitutia bacterium | reverse complement strand
CGACCATATCCTCTTCGTGCTGGGCCTCTTCCTGCTCTGCCGCGCCTGGAAGCCGATCCTGATCCAGGTGACGACCTTCACGATCGCCCACACGATCACCCTCGCCCTCGCGACCTTGGGCTACGTCAAGGTCGACACGAACATCGTCGAGCCGATCATCGCCCTCTCCATTGCCGTCGTGGCCTTGGAGAACATCTTCCGACCGACCTACGGTAAGTTCCGCCTGCTCCTGGTCTTCATCTTCGGCCTGATCCACGGACTCGGCTTCGCCCAACGTCTCATCGACGAGCAGATCCCGTCCGGCTCGGTCGCCAGCGCCCTCCTCGGCTTCAACTGCGGAGTCGAGTTAGGCCAGCTCGCCGTCATCGGCCTGGCCGTCGCCGCTACCTTCTGGATCAAGGACGAGACCAAGTATCGTCGCTGGGTCGTCATCCCCGCCTCGACGCTCATCGCCCTCGCCGGCCTCGCCTGGGCCTACCAGCGCCTAGCCTGACGCGGCCATACCGCACGGGGAACTGCTGGCATGCTGGCAGGCTGCGAACCAGTCGTATTCTTGGCTCAGGTAGGACTGGCGATCCTTTGGCAGCCGGCGTCTCACCCGTGCTCCCAACCGCTAACCGCCAACCGCTTCCACCTGACTTGGGTAGGGTCGGGACCGCGTCACGACATAGCTGCAGGGATTTAATCCGCTCAAAGGGAAACCGGAAACCGGGATTAATGCTTCGGGCATGATTCATTTCAGGTGACAGGTGACGGCCTCAGTGGTCAGCCGCTCGGGAGCCAGCCGTTCAGCCTTCAGCCGCCGGAAGCCGGGTGCCAGCTCCCGATGGCCGAACGGCCGATTCCTGAACTCCCGATCACCGTGCCCGACACCCGTCACCTGAATCGCTGCAGCTTTCTAATCCACCGAGCCTCTGAGCCTCCGGGCCTCTAGTATTTCTCCCCATGCCTTTGCTTCGCAGCAGTTCCCCCGCGCGGGCTATCGGCCCGCGCTTACTTCATCTCCCCCATCATCTCTACCAAATTCCTGACAATAATCTCCGAGGCATCCGTCTGCACGACGTTCGTCCCCAACCACGTCTCATAACCGCCGAGCTCGTGCTGCGCCGGGGTCGGGAGATAACCGAGACGACCATTACCTAGGCCGACCACGATGGTCCGCCCGTAAGGACTCTTCTTCTTCAGCTCGAGCCCAGTCTCCGCGAAGGTCTCGAACGGGATCGCGCAGATCGCGAGATCACCGACCCGGATGGCCTGGATGATGACATCCACGGTCTGCTCCGGGCGATCCGCCGCCGCGACGGTCGACCCGGCGTAATTCTTCGCCAGACGCGGGAGGCGTTCGATGGCCGCCTTGTCCTTGATCGCGAGGATGGCCTTGGCGTTCATGACCTGCTCGGCCGTAGGGCGACGATACTTGAGCGTGACGAGCCGCTGACGCATGCCGAGGACGACATCGGTCTGATGCTTGCCGATCTCGCGATAGGCCTTCCAGGCGGCATCGGCGGTCTCACCGGCCACGATGCGGATCTGCTCGAACGGCGCCCGCGGCGGACGACTCGAACCGAAGGGGATGTTATTGATATCACCGGAGGTGCCGTTCGACATCGCGGCGACAAAGCCCTCGCCCCCGCCGACCCGCGACGGCATGAGCCGCGCGAACTCGCCGTAATAATCCGCCGAGACCTGGCCGGGAGGGGTGCCGCCGACGTAGTGCAGCGAGTAGTTCGCGAATAGCGCCAGAGGTTTCCGTCGCGTATCCTGCACGGAAAGGATGCTGACGTCCGGATCGGTGGGCCCGGCCGGGCGATCGAGGACGTCAGGCGAGTTATTAGGATTCATCTTCACCTTATCCATCTCACCGAACGGGTTCGGCTGCATCTGGCCCGGCTTGAGAAACCAGCGGCGATTGAAGACTTCCGTCGGCAAGGGCGACGCGGCCGCCGCGACGGCCGCGGGCTTGAGCTGCGCATGGGCCTTGATGATCGCCTGGGCGATGCCGTCTAACATCACCTTACGATAAGCGTTGGCCTTCACCTGACGATCCGACAGCTTCGGGCCGCCAGGCGTCTCGACGACGAACTCGTCGGCGGCGCTGACGCCGCTATGCGTGTGCGTGGCCGAGACCAACATGTTCTCCACCGGGATACCAGTCGTCTTGGAGGCGAGTTCCTTGGCCTCAGCGGTCACCTTGCGCGGGACGCTCAGGTGATCGATGACCACCCATGCCACCTTGGTCTTGCCGTCATCCAGCACCAATGCTCGGGCGGTCAAAGGGTCATGAGCGCTCTTGGCCTCGTTGGCGCTGAACCCGCCCGGCATATTCATCGGAAAAGTCGTCGGGGTGATGTCCATCACCGCCGCCCCGGCCTTGATCGGCGCCGCCGATACGTGCGTGATCAGAGAAGCAGACAGCATCAACCAATAGGCATAGGAACGCATCGCGAGTGGGGTATGACCACAGCGTGCCACCCTCCCCACCCCTTTCAACCCTTCATCTGGTAGGGATGCGATGACATCGCATCCGCGGCCTCTAAGCTAGGCACAGCTCCACCTGCCACCCTAGCTGCCTCTCTTCGTATTCCCAACCGCCAACCGCTTACCGCTATCACCTGACTTGGGTAGGGCGGCGATTGCCATCGCCGCCGTTCGAGACCGCTCTCCGAAAGCACCGGCACATAGCTAGTCACACGAAGTCTCGTCCCCGTCCGCGACCTTCGGTCGCGGCGCTCACTTCCCTAACGGAAACTGCTTCTGGAGTTCGGCCGGGACCAGGAATCCTTCCTGGCCCTTGGTGGCTTCACGTTCGGCCGCGACCTGCGCCGGCGTCACCGCCGTGCCTTTGTTGCCGAACGAATTACGGACGTAGGTGGAGACCCCCGCGATCTCGCGATCGCTCAGGCCCTTGAACGCGGTCATGGGCACCTGACCGGGATACTTGGTCCCGTTGACTTCGATGGGCCCCATGAGTCCGTGGAGGATGAGACGGATGAGACGCTTCGGATCGCCACCGACCCAATCCGACTTGGCGATCGAGGGGAACTGCGCGGCGGGCAAGCCCTGGCCGTCGGCCTGGTGGCAGGTGATGCAATGGGCCTCGCGACGATACACCTCGGCGCCGAGGTCGAAGAGCTTCTTCTCCTCGCCCTTCAAGGTGGTCACAGCCTTCGGGGCTTCCTCGGCCACGATGGAGCCGCCGTTCTGATAGGCCTCCGCGGCCGCGAAGACGGGCTTCAGCCATTCATCGACCGGCTGAAGGCGTGCCGCGGCGAGCACCTCGAGGGCGAGTTCCTTGCCGAGCCATGAAGCGGCGTTGACGGCTTCCAGACGGACCCGTCCATGCGCATCGCCCGCGGCACGCAGCAGCAAGGCCTTATGATCGGCGACCTTGGCGGTGTTATAACGGAGCACGCGCACGGTGGCGGCCCGGACACGATGGTCCTTGGCCGTCAGGAGCTTGTTCAGGAGCGAGACATCCACGCGGTCGAGACCCCAGCTGACCCAGAGGCCTTCGAGCTGATGACGCTCCATCATGGGGTCGGTCGCGGAAAGCGTCCCAAGCCAGCGCTGGAGACCGGCGAGGACTTCATCGGCCTTACGACCACGCAGCTCGAGACGGGTCCGCGAACGGGCGCGATCCTCAGGCAACGTGAGGTTGGCAAACAGAACATCGATCGGCGCACCAGCGATAACCGGAGGCGTTACGAGCGGACGAGCGGGATAGGTGATGCGATAGATGCGGCCGTGGATATGGTCGCGCATCGGATCACGCGCGCTGTGCTGCATGTGCCCGATCAGCGCGTTATGCCAGTCAGCGACGTAGAGGGAGCCATCCGGCGCGAACTGCATCGAGACGGGACGGAAATTGCCGTCGGTAGCCTGGAGAAGGTTCTGACGGAAGGTCAGGGCGAAGCCCGTACCATCCTCGCTCACGGCATGCTGCTTGGTGCCGAGGAAGCCGATGGTGTTGTTGATCAGGATATCACCCTGGACGTCGTCCGGGAAATGGCGGCTGCTGATGAACTCAAGCCCGGCGGTGGGACGCACCATCTGAGCCTTGGGAACGAGGTTCTTGGGCAGCGGGGCGAACTCGCCGAAGGGCACCTTCAGGGTCGCCGGCGAGAGCCAGCGGACATTCGGATCGGAGGTGTCGGCGAAGAAGTCCTGGCCATAGGCGTCAAAGGCCATGCCCCACGGATTCGGG
>CAIXQT010000286.1 GCA_903921665.1 uncultured Opitutia bacterium | reverse complement strand
TGGCTGTTCTCGCCGACCTGACGTCGGAGCCAGGCTTTCTTCGCCAGGCCGACGCCGTGTTCGCCGGTGATCGTGCCGCCGAGGGCGAGCGTCTTCGTCACGATGTCCTCGAGGGCTTCGTGGACGCGGGCCATCTCCTCGGTATTACGTTCGTCGGTCAGGAAGGTCGGGTGCAGGTTGCCATCGCCCATGTGGCCGAAGGTGCCGACGAGGAGGTTATGCTTCTTCGCGACCTCGGCGACGAAGGCGACCATCTCGGCGAGCTTGTCACGCGGGACGGTGACGTCCTCAAGGATCGTGGTCGGGCGGACGCGGGCGAGGGCGGAGAAAGCGGAGCGGCGGGCGGAGGCGAGTTGCAGGGCTTCGGCGTCATCGCGGGCCACGCGGACGTCGCGGGCGCCCCGGGCCCGGGCCAGGGCCAGCATCTGCTCGGCTTCTTCGGCGACCGCGGCCGGATGTCCGTCGGTCTCCATGAGCAGGAGCGCCTCGCAATCGCGGGGCAGGCCGATCTTGGCATAGTCCTCGACGCAGCCGATGGTCATGCGGTCGAGGAACTCCAGGGTGCAGGGGATGATCTTTGCCGCGATGATGTCGGATACCGTCTGCGCCGCGTCCTCCATGCGGTCGTAGCTCGCCAGCATCGTGCGGCGGGCGGCGGGGCGGGGAAGGACCTTGAGCAGGACTTCGGTGATGATGCCCAGCGTGCCTTCGGAGCCGATGAAGAGATCCTTCATCGAATAGCCGGCGACGTCCTTCACGCAGGCGTTGCCGAAATGGGCGATACGTCCGTCAGGCAGCACGACCTCGAGGCCCATGACGTAATCACGGGTCACGCCGTATTTCAGGCCGCGCAGGCCGCCGGAGTTCTCAGCGACATTGCCCCCGATGGTGCTGATCTTCATCGAGCCCGGGTCGGGCGGATAGAAGAGACCGTGCTTGTTCGCTGCGGCGTCGATGGCCGCCGTGATGGCGCCGCATTGGGCGCGGACTGTGAGATTGGCGGCGTCGACCGAGATGATCTTATCCAGTCGGGTCAGGCAAAGGACGAGGCAGCCTGCAGAAGGTACGCTGCCGCCGCTGAGTCCGGTGCCGGAACCGCGGGTGACGATCGCGAGGCTCCGTGAGGCCGCCAGCTTCACCACCTCGGACACTTCTTCGGTAGAGCCGGGCAGCACGACGACGCCGACCGGGCCTTTGAGGGCGGCCGTACCGTCGAAGCCGTAAGGAATGGTGTCCTCCGGCGACGTCAGCACGTGCTCGGCGCCGACGATTTCGCGTAGGCGGCTGAGGACGGCTGGGTCAGGGAAGGACACGGTGCTCAGATGAGCTTCAGGGCTTCGTCGACCGACACGTTGCGGTGCACCATCGCCATCAGAGCCTGCGTGATGCCACGCGGGTTCGGATGCTGGATGACATTACGACCGTAGACGATGCCCGAGGCGCCCTGCTTGAGCAGGCCTTCGGTGCGGACGAGGATTTCCTTGTCGCTCACGCGACCCCCGCCGCGGACGAGGACCGGTATGCCCGAAGCCGTCTCGATCACCTTGTGGTATTGGGAGACGTCATCGGTCGGGTCGGCCTTGATCACGTCTGCGCCGAGCTCGACCGCCTGACGAACCAGGTGGAGGATCTTCGTGAGGTCACCGTCGACCATGTAGCCGCCGGCGATGGCGTTGGGTTGGAAGACGAGCGGTTCGACCATCATCGGTATGCCGTAGTAATCGGCCTGCGGCTTCAGCTTGATGATGTTCTCGATGCACTGCGCGGTCACGTCCGGCGCGCCGGGAATCTGGAAGAGGTTCACGCAGACGCAGGCGGCGTCGAGGCGGACGGCCTGCAGCATCGTCTCCTCGATCATCAGGCTGAACGCCGTGGCCGGGAGTTCCTTGCCGTAGACGTTGGCCGTGTCGGTGCGCAGGACGAGGGCCGGCTTCTGCTTGCCGGGGATGGACTGCAAGTGGCGGGCCTGACCGACCGTTAGTTGGATGGCGTCGGGACCGGCGTCGACGAGCGTGGCGACGACCTGGCGCATGTCTTCGATACCCTGCAGGAAGCCGGGCTGATTGAAGAAGCCATGATCGACGGCGACGTCGAAGCAACGCTTGGACGAGGCGTTGAAGAGGCGGTTGAGGCGGTACTGCTTCATGAGAGAGAGGGGCGGGACTTATTTCAGTCCCATGATGTGCTTCAGGATGTAGAGCTCGAGCGCTTCGTAGTCGCGGGCGTCGCGGTACTGCTGGACGAGCTGCTGGTCTACCGTGCGGACCTTGGCGACGAGCGCAAGGAACAGCTCGCGGCTGTTCTTGAGGTGGTCGGTGACCGGGCATCCGCGCTGGGTGCGGATGGCCTTGACGTCCAGACCGATGAATTCGCCGCGGCGGCCGTAGCCGGACTCTTCGAGGACGCGGACCTGGTTGAAGGCCGCGCGGAGGTTGGCGCCGCCGAAGTTCTTGTCCTGGTCGTATTTGAGGCCGTTCTGGTCGTTGAGGTGGACGCTCGCGAGCTTGTCATGGGCGAGGGCGAAGGCCATCTCATCGCTGGCGTCGAGGCCGGCGAGCATGGCGTGGGCGGACTCGATCAGTCCCTTGACGCGCTTGTGGTCCTTGGAGGCGTAGGAGAGGGTGAGGGCGTGGCCGATGGTGGGCACGTAGGCCTGGTCGGTCGGCTCATTCGGCTTCGGCTCGATCCAGATCTCGATGTTCTT
>CAIXQT010000285.1 GCA_903921665.1 uncultured Opitutia bacterium | reverse complement strand
GTCGGGATGGCCGGCGAGGACCTTGGAGAGCGTGCTCTTGCCGGTGCCGTTAGGCCCCATGATGGCGTGCACTTCGCCCTTCGGGACCGTGAGCGAGAAATCCTTCAGGATCGGGCGGTCGCCGATGGAGGCGTTGAGGTTCTTGATGACGAGCGAGTCGGACATGGCGGAAAGGGCGGGGGATTAGTTGGAATGGGACTCCTTGGCCTGAGCGCGGCCGTGGAAGCTGATTTCGATGACTTCGGAGTCGAAGCCGGGCGGGAGGATCGAGCGGAGGCTCTTCATCACCTCGGCCGGGAGCTCGATGTCGTGGACTTGTCCGGTCTCCTTGTCGCGGAAGTGCGCGTGCGGGGCCAGGTTGGGGCAATAGCGGGTGGACTCGCGCTCGTGGTTGACCTGACGGACCAGGCCGCAGCCGACGAACGTTTCGAGGCAGTTGTAGACCGTGGCGAGGGAGAGTCCGGGCATGACCTCGCGGGCGCGGTGGAAGACCTCGTCGACCGTGGGGTGGTCGCGCTCGGCCAGGAGGACCGTGAAGACGGCTTCGCGCTGGGGGGTGACCTTCTGGCCGCTTTTTACGAGGGCTTCTTGGAGGTGTTCCTTGTCCTGTTCGGTGAGATTTCGAATCATTCTAACCGCCTAATCAGTTAGAATGAGTCTAATCCGCAAGAAGAAAGGGCTGGAAAGTAGGGCTAGGGACAGGGCCAGGGCTGGGGACAGGCTTATTCAGACTGAATCCTCCTTTTAGGTCTCTAACTAGCCCCAGCCCCAGCCCTAGCCCTGACTCTGTCCCTAGTCTCAGTTCAGCCCTCTGGCTTCTTCTCCGCCGCCTTGGTCGTCGAGCTTACGCTGGGCGTCGAGGCGGCCGAGTTCGTCGGCCACGGCCTTGATGCGCAGATCTTGGGAAAGGCACTCGAGCAGGGTGCGGCGCGTGTCGGCGTCGGCGACGAGGTGTCCGGCCGCGGCATCCGCCAAGGCGCCCGGCTGGTTAGCCAGGCCGCGCAGGCGCTGCATGAGCGGCGCGGCTTCTTCGCCGAGTTCGGCGACGATGTTCTCGGCGAAGGCGAGTACGCGGGCGATGTCGCGCGTGCTGCCGATGAGGTCGGTCGAGGCTTCGTCGACGACCGGGGCGATCTCGAGCTGAGGATACGGCGTCTTGCGCTTCACCTTGATGACCCGGGCGCGGCGCAGGCCTTCAAGGATGATGTGCGAAGTGCCGTCCTCGAGTTCGACGTGTCCGACGATGCGCCCGACGCAGGTGAAAGGGCACGGCGGTTCATCGTTGTCGGGCGAGAGGCTGTCTTCGTCCAGCTGGGAGATTGCGAACATGCGGCTGCCGGCGAGGGTCTCCTTGAGCATCTTGCGGTAGCGCGGCTCGAAGATGCGCAGCGGCATCAGCTGTTGCGGGAGGAAGACGCAGTTGCCCAAGGTCATGACGGGAACGACGACGGTGGGAACCATGGCCACTAGGATGGAAGGATTAACCGCGAAGGCAAACGAGGGAGTGGCTAATAGAGTATGGAGTATCGAGTATGGAGTTCAGGGGGAGTGAAACCCTATACTCGATACTCCGAACTCAATACTCCGTAAGCTCGGCTGGGCCGAGCTTACTGCCACTGATCCAGGAAGAGCTTCTTCGGATCCGGGCTGTCGGACTCGGCGAAGTAGACCGCCATGCGCAAAGAGGGCAGGAAATGCGCGGGGAGCTTCTCCTTGTTGCGAGAAGCGATCTCCGTGAGGAGCGATTCGGGCGAACGGCCGGCGAGCTGATCCACGCGGTAGTAGCCGGCATCGAGCAGTTCGCGGGCGACGTCGACCGGGAAGCGCGAGATACGCATGAACGGACTGCACACGGCCTCCCGACGTCGTTCGGCCGCGCGCTGTCGTTCCGCTTCGTCCACGATCAGAGTCGGGCGAGGATCGCTGCGCCCATGGCCTTGGTGCCCACGGCCTTGCCGCCGCCGGCGATGTCCGCGGTGCGGATGCCTTCGGCGATGGTCTTCTCGACAGCGAGCTCGATGGCCTTGGCTTCGGCTTCGAGGCCGAAGGAATGGCGGAGCATCAGGGCGGCGGAAAGGATCTGGGCGCACGGATTGGCCTTGTCCTGGCCGGCGATGTCCGGGGCGGTGCCGCCCGAAGGCTCGAAGAGGCCGTAGCCGTAACCGTGGCGGTTGCGGTTCGCGCCGAGGGAGGCGGAAGCCATCATGCCGAGGGAGCCGCAGATGACGGCCATCTCGTCGGAGAGGATGTCGCCGAACATGTTCTCGGTGAGGAGGACGTCGAACTGCGAGGGCTTGAGGACGAGCTGCATCGCGGCGTTGTCGATATACATGACCGCGAGGGTGATGTCCGGGGCGGTGGCCTTGAGGCGATCAGCGACGACCTTGCGCCAGAGTACGGAGGTCTGGAGGACGTTGGCCTTGTCGACGAGGGTGATGTGCTTGCGACGGGCGCGCGCGGTGGCGATGGCGACGTCGGTGATGCGTTCGATCTCCGACTTGCGGTAGACCATGGTGTCGATGGCTTCGAT
>CAIXQT010000284.1 GCA_903921665.1 uncultured Opitutia bacterium | reverse complement strand
GGCTATGTTTAATCCTATCCCCCCAGCCAACCATCCGGTCTCCGGTTTACCCTTGGGTTCCGAACTCAAAGCCCCTCATCCAAACGACCGATTATTGACTTAAATGACAATTATAGGATTATATCAGTCATTTAAAGAGGGATAATTGCTGCCTATAAATCAACAAATTGCCTCCCGTTTTTTATAATTTTTTTACAAAAAATCTCCCCATCCTGGCCGGGCTTTCCCGGCACGGCTCGGGACTGCGCGCGATCGCCCCGAAAGTGAGCAACGCTCATAGCTAAACTTCAACGCGCGGCATAAATCCATGAAAGGGAAGGGGTTGGGGCGCATGTTTCCGACACCGATTTCCCACGGCCCCGCGCGCGCAGCTGTGAATAACTTTACCCCAGTCAAAACTAGGTAAAACCCCTTATTAGTGTTGAAATGACGACACGGGAAACGACGATGGTATGAGGTCGTCCCCCCGCGATCTCCCCAACCAATACCTTTTATGCCAACTCGGCGAAAGTCTCGTAGAATTCTCTCCCGTGCGTCCCTGATGGTCGCCGCGGCCCTCCTCAGCGTCTCCGCGCCACCGAAAGCGCGCGCTGCCAATATCTTCTGGGACGTGAACGGGACCGTCGCGGGTACCGGCGGAGCGGGTGCCTGGAACGCGACGACCCCCAATTGGTTTGATGCCGGTAGTGGGAATGTCATTACGGGTACGGGCACGACGGCGGCGTACACTTTCACGAACGCAGACACGGCCATCATCAACTCGGGTCAGCTGACGTTGGATGCAGGCTTCGGGGTCACGGTGGGTGGGCTCTTTTTCGGCAAGGAAGGCAGCACGATTTCGGGTGGCTCGGCGATCACGCTCGATGCGGGGTTAGACGGCAACAGCGTGGCGATTTCACCCGTCATCACGACGCACGCCGGCGGCTATCTGGGCCCGTGGACGGGCGGCACCACGATCATCAATTCGGTGCTGGTCGCGGCCAACGGTTTCACCAAGGAGGGCGGGGGTAGTCTCGTCCTCACCGCGGACAATCCCGGCCTCGCGGGCACGATCATCGTCAACGATGGTATCCTCGAAGTCGGCGCCGTCGCGACCTCGCTCGGTTCGGCGACCGTCAAGTTGAACACGGGCAGCGCGCTCAGCCTGATTTCCCCGGCAGGTCTCATCATCACGAACAATCTCATCATCGCCGGTACCTCGACGTTGAATTCGGGAACGAGCACGGGAACGACCGGTAACTACGCGCGTGGCACCAGCGGCACGGTCTCCCTCGCGAACACGACGCTCAACTTCAACAACGCCAGCCGCACCGGCGTCACCAACACCAATGCGGGTGACGATCCGGCGATCACCGGCACGCTCACGCTCTTGGGTATCGAGTCGACGCTCTTCAACTCCCAGACGAACGGTAACGTCGACCCCAAGATCAACGGCAAGATTACCGGCTCGGGAACCCTGACGGTCGCCGGTGCGTCCGGAGGTATTGAATTCAACGGCGCAGGTAACGATTACACGGGCGGAACGTATTTCTACAAATCCTGGTCCGGCGCGGGTACGAACACGGTTTTCGGTACCGGCCCCATCGTCTTCGGCGCTGGCCAGACGCCTTACTTACGCTCGCCCACCAATATCGCCGGGGCCAGCAGTTTCTCCGTCCTGTCGTCGCTGAATCAGGTCGTCAACTACGCCCAACACCCGACCTCCGGCGTGGCGACCACCGGCTTGAGCGGCGTCTCGGGCCTGTTCCTCCCGAACGGCTTCGTCATGGGCTCGACCCTCAGCACGACGATGTCCGGTCCCTACGGCAGCTCGCTGCAACTGATGACCGATTGGACCAACCCGATCGACATGGCGCTCGTCGGCAGTCACGCGGCCGGCAACGCCCCGTGGTTCCTCGGCGCTCAGAGCGGAAAGATTTATTCCGCGGCCACGCTTGGCGCCGACGGTGGTGTCTACCGCCTTGGCGCGGGTAACGCTCAAGTCACGTTCACCAAGCCTAACGTCCTCACCGGTGCGGCGAGCGTCGTCATCGGCAATCCGCTGAACCGCCAGATGGGCTGGGGCGCCGGCAACACCTCTGGTTTCATCCTGCTGGATGACCTCCAGGACTACACCGGCAGCACCACGGTCAATCGCAACAGCGCCCTGTACATCACGCACGCCACGCGGCAGGGTATCATTCCGAGCACCAGCCTCCTTAATATCTCCGGTTGGTTCCAGGTCAGCGGAAATTACACCGGCGCTGCGGGGCAGATCACGAACCCGATCATCAACGTCCTCAACACGGGTTTCGGCGTCGCCGCCGGACAGAACCTCGGCCTCGTGCTCGGCGGGAACAGCCTCGCCGTCACCAGCAGCAATCTCCGCCTCGCCGACACGACCGTGCTCAACCTGAGCAGCGGTAACCTGCGCATGACGGGTTCGACCACGGCGGCCGCGTCCATTTCCCAGACGTTTGCCACCATCAATGTCCAGGGCGGCAACCTCATCGCGGTCGAGCAGGGTGCCGTCGCGACCAATAACGCCGTCGTCACCGCCACCAACTTGGTCCGCCAGAACGCCGGTACGGTGACCTTGACGGGCTTGACGACCGACCTCGGTACCAACGCCAAGTTCATCGTCACGAATGTGAACGGCTCGGCCCTCACCGCGACCAACGGCATGGTCGCCCCTTGGATCATCAATCAATTCGCTTCCCCGACGTTCGTGACCACGGGAGCTAACGGCCTTGTGCCGGTGACTTACACCACGGCCGCCACCGCCGCCGCCCTGCAGGGAGCCACCACCGCCCAAATCGCCGACGTCACTGCCGCGGTTGCTCTGGCGGCCAACGCCTCTGTCCAGGCCATCCGTGTCGGCAACGTCGCCATCACGGGTGCCTTTAATATTACGGTCGGTTCGATCGCCGCCGCTGGCGAAGCCGCCGGCGCCATCTTCGGCACCACCGCGTCCCTGACGCACGCTAATAACTGGATCTTCGGCACCGGCGGTGTCCGTGAAGCCATCCTCTATGCTTCCACCGGCAGCCAGATCACCACTCTTTCCGGTACGGTCAATGCGACGGGCCTCACCAAGGCAGGTGCTGGCACGATCACGCTCTCGGGCAACAATGCCGGCACGAACGCCGCTCCGTTGCTCACCGGTACGGTCACGGTCAATCAGGGCACGTTGGTCTTCACCAACCCTTATAACTTAGGCACGCGCGCCTATTCGGGTACGCCCTACGTCGTCAACAAGACCGCCCTCGTCCTTGCCGGCGGCAGCGTTGACACCAACGGAACGAACTCGGGAACCGCCAATTTCCTTAATGACGTCACGGTCCTCAACGACTCCACTTTTGCCAACGGTCCGACGGCCGGCGCCTCGCGCTTCGGTTCGCTGACATTCGCGGCCCGTCAAGGCGGCGCGGCCGACCCGACGATGCTGTCGGTCACTCAGGGCCTCGTCTTCACGGGGACGACCACGCTCAATCAGGCCACTTGG
>CAIXQT010000283.1 GCA_903921665.1 uncultured Opitutia bacterium | reverse complement strand
CGCCGTCCAAGGTCGCCATCATGAACACCGCCGGGTTATAGGACTTACCGAAGGCGCGAGGCATGGCCACCAACGTGATCCCGGCCCGCTCAGGCAAGGGTTCGCCTTGCGAGGCGACGAAGGCCCGGAAGCGATTATCCAGGGTGTCGCCGCCGAAGCCGAAGTCCTGCGGTTGGCCTTCCGGCTGGAAGAGTCCGGCGGCGGGCAGGAAGTCGCGGTCGCGGAAATGGTAGGGCGAGAAGCGACGACCGAGCATGAACTTACCTCCGCGGGTGGCTTCCAGCTCCGCCGCATCGACGGCCAGGGCGAAGGCCGCATGCGTGAAGTCGTGCCGCTTCGGCCGGAGCCGGGCGTGCATCACTTCCGCATCATAGAGGCGTGGCATCTGCGGGCAGAGTGAAAGGAACGGCGTCGGGCGCAAGCGTCCCCTCGCCCAAACCTTGCTTACCGGCGTCTGGCGGGCATAACGGAGACCGTGGCCCAGGAAATCTTCGGCATGTGCGTCCTCACCCTCGGCGGCTCCGCCGGGTGCATGCTGTTCGCGCTGAACGCCGGCCGGAAGCGTCGCCTGCTCGACGACACGCCGGTCTCGAAGGCCTTGGGGGTTTTCGTCGGCGAAGTCGAACTCGAGGGGGTTTGCGTCCGCCGCGATCCGTTCACAAGCTATCTCGCCGAGAGTCCCTGCGTGCTCTATAGCTGGTCGATCTGTGAGCATTGGCGTCGTGCGCGGCAGGAGACCTATACCGACGACAAGGGGCGCACCCGGACCCGTACCGTCATCGATACCGGCAGCGATGTCGTCGCCTCGGGCGGAGAGACGGGCGGATTCTACCTGCAGGACGAGACCGGTTACGTCTGGGTGGAGCCGGAGGGAGCCGACCTCGAGACGAACAGGCTCTTCGATCGCGACGTCGAGCGCGACGATCCGCTTTACTATGGCAAGGGGCCGGACGGATCGGTCGAGGGTTCGACCGGCGAGCGTAGCTTCACCGAGCACGGATTGGCCGTGGGTACGCCGCTCTTCGTGCGCGGCCGGGCCAGCGAGCGTAAGGACATCGTCGCCGCCCAGATCAAGCACGAGGCCAAGGCGGACATGTTCATCATCACCCCGCGCAAGGAGAAGGACGTCAGCGAAGGCAAAGCCACGGCGTATATCCTTTGGAATCTTTTCGGCGCCGTCTTCGCCGCGGGCTTCGGCACCGTCATCACCGCCGCCCAGGTCCGGAATCCTGCGCCGCTCGGTTTGTTCATCGGCCTCGGGCTCTACCTCGTCGCGCTCGGCGGAGGCTGGGTCTGGATGGTCTTCAACAGCATCGTCGGGCTGCGTAACCGCGTCCGTCAGGCCCAGTCGCTCATCGACGTCCAACTCAAGCGCCGCGCCGACCTCATCCCTCCGTTGGTCGCCTGCGTGCAAGGTTTCCGCGCCCATGAGGCGTCCGTGCAGACGCTGGTCGCCGCGCTCCGCGCCCAGGCGGCCGGCGGCCGGCCTGCCGCGGTGGCGCCGATGCTCGTCGCCGTCGCGGAGCAGTATCCCGACCTCCAGGCGCAGGCGTCGTTCGATGAACTGCGCAAGAACCTCGTCGAGACCGAAGACCGCATCGCGCTGGCCCGCGCCTATTACAACAATATCGCGACCTTCTATAACACACGGCTCGAGCGCGTCCCGGATCGTTATGTGGCGGGCATCCTGAACATGGAGCCGGAAGCCCTGTTCCAGGCCGAGGGCTTCGAGCGCCAGGCGCAGAAACTCGTCTTCTGATCAGGCGGCCCAGGCGTCGCGGCCGAGGAGCTGCGTGCAAAGACGATGGGCCGACCAGAAGCCATCTTCGTGGAAGCCGTAACGCTGCCAGGCGCCGACGAAGTGGGTGCGGGCGCCGCTCCGGCCGTTCAACGCCGGGATCTCGGCCTGGGCGGCGACGGCCTCGAGGGAGAACAGCGGGTGTTCGGTCGGGATAGTGCGGATGACTTTCGCGGGGTCGATTTGGTCGGCGTGGTTGATGGTCACGACGAAATCGCCCTTGTCCGTGAGGCCTTGCAGCGAATTCATCCAGTAATGCGTCGAGGTCGCGAGGCCGCCGTCCTTGGCCCAGGTGCGGTAGTTCCAGGAGGAGCGGGCTTTCGGGGCGCGGGGGAGGGG
>CAIXQT010000282.1 GCA_903921665.1 uncultured Opitutia bacterium | reverse complement strand
GTTTTGCTTGGTTTACCTACACCGCATTGCCCGTTTCCGACCTTCGGATTTCGATTTGCCGTCTTAACGACCGTCAACTCACCGGATTATTGCGGGGCTTGTCTCTTACTTTGGTTATTTTCCGAGACAAACCTGACCGCTTATAAGGCACTTAAGCAGGCCTTCGGCAAGTTTATTCACAATAGGGGTCTTCTCTCAGCCCTGCGTTGACTCCATTGGACGCCTGAAAGAGGGTGTTTTCATGAGCGCAGCTTTGACCCCCAGTCAGATCCAGGAGGCCTTAGTCGGCCTGGATGGATGGGTTCTTGAGCAATCTAAGTTGTTGAAGGTCTATAAGTTAAAGGATTTCAAGGCTGCCTTAGCCTTCATCAACCTGGTCGGAGCCGAGGCGGAGCGACTGAACCACCATCCGGACATCCATAATAGTTGGAATCGGGTGACCCTCCGGCTTTGCACCCATGATGCCGGGGGGCAGGTCACGGAGAAAGATTTGACCCTCGCCCGTGCCATCCAATCCATCTGCTTACCGTGATCGACGACCCTGCCGAGGCATTGGATATCCTCCTGGAGGAGCTTAAGCGTCAGAAGGCTGCCGGGGTCCGCCGTCTCAGCATCTCGGATGACTCCTTGGCTTCCTTGAAGGCTTTGACCGGTGCTCCGGCCGCCTCCCCGCCGACCGTCGCACCTGCCAAGCCCGCCTCATCGGCCCCGGCTTCCGCCGCACCCCGCCCGGCGACGCCGATCGCGGTCAGGCCGGCCGTCGTGGCCACCGCTCCGGCCATCGCCGACGCGCCGATCTTCACGTTGCCCGCCGGCACCAAGTCCGAGCGGATGCAGGCGCTCCGGCAACTCGTCGACGCGTGTGCGGAGACGAAGAAACACCTGACCGCTTCGCAGCGTCCGCTGCTCGGGCATGGCTCGCTCGAGGCCAAGGTCGTGTTCGTCGGCGAAGCCCCCTCGCTCGAGGAGATGGAAGCTGGCAAGGCCTTCGCGGGCGCTTCGGGCGAGCTGCTCCAGAAAATCCTCGGCGCCGCCGCGATCAGCCCGGCCGACTATTACCTTGTTCCTGTCATGGTCTGGCGTCCGGAGCCTCCGACCCAATACGGCAAACGTCCGCCGACCGCCCGCGAGCTCGCCTTCAATCTTCCTTATCTGCGCGCGCAGATCGACGTCATCGCGCCGCGCATCGTGGTGGCGCTCGGCGCCCAGGCGTTCGAGGCGCTGCACGGCCGCACGCCGAGCATCACGCAGGCGCGCGGACAATGGTTCGACCTCGGCGGCGTCCCGTTGATGCCGACGTATCATCCGAATTACCTGCTGCATAATCCGAGCGCGTCCGCCAAGCGGGCCGTCTGGGAGGACTTCCTGCTGGCGATGGAGAAACTCGGACTGCCGATCAGCGAGAAGCAGCGCGGCTACTTCGCGACGAACTGAGCGCTCAGCGGACCGAATCGCTCAGGCGGCTCAGCGGGAACGCGAGCACCTGTGAATTACGGCCGCTGGCCTTGAGGGCCTTGCGGCGCTCGGCGGGCAGGTCCGTGAGCGCGCCCGGGACGAAACCGCAGGCCGACTGGAAGAAGCCCTGCGTCTGCGTCGTGAGCGCGATGAGCTTCTTCGCGCCGAGCTTCTTGGCCTGACGCTTGGCGAATTCGACGAGTTTGCTGCCGACGCCGCGTCCGTGGTAGAAGGGCTGGACGTAGACCGCGCCGAGTTCCATCGCCTTGCCCCCGGGGTAAGGGCGGAGCGCCGCGCAGCCGATGATGCTGTCGTCGATCTCGTAGACGTAGAAGTCGGCGAAGGACTGCTCGATCTGTTGGCGCGTGCGGGCGACGAGCGCGTCGGTCTTGGCGCCGTGCTTGGCGAGGTTGTAGAGGGCCTGGGCGTCCTTCTTCTTCGCCTGACGGATACGGTCGTAGTCGTTGGCGTGCACCATCGTGCCGAGGCCGACCTTGTCGAAGATCTCGGTGAGGAGGCAGCCGAAGACGCGGCCGTCGAGGATGTGGGCGCGCGGGACGTCGTTGTCGAGGGCCTTGGCGGCCTGGACGGCCTTGCTCCGGATGCGCGGGTCGAGCTTCGCGGACTTGTCCGCGAGCAGGCGCTTGAGGTCGTCCTCCGGCAGGTTGAGCTGCACGACGCCGTTGACCTGCAGGCCGCTGAACGGCGTGAGGTAGATGAGCTTCGAGGCGCCCAGGGCCGAGGCGAGTTCCATCGCAAGGTGGTCGCTGTTGACGCGGAGCGACTGGCCTTCGCGGTCGCACACGATCGGCGTGACGAGCGGGAGGATGTCCTGCGAGAGCATCGACTTCAGGATCGCGGCGTCGACCTTCTCGACCTTGCCCGCGTAGAGATGGTCCACGCCCTTGAGACGGCCGATCTTGGTGGAGCGGACGGCGTTGGTGATGGCGCAGCGCAGGCCAGCCTGGGAAAGGTTCTCGAGCACCGATTGCGAGACGAGGGCGGAGGCTTCGCGGGCGAGCGACATCGTGGTGGCGTCGATGGGGCCTTCGCCTTGGACGTCCGAGAGCGCGATGTTATGTTCGCCGGCCAGGCCGACGAGCTGCTGGCCGATGCCGTGGACGAGCACGACCTTGATGGACAGGCTGCGCAGGACCGCGATGTCGGTGACGATGTTCGCGAAATTCTCGTGGGACACGATCGAGCCGTCGACCGCGATGACGAACACGTGGTCGCGGAACATCGGGACATACCGGAGGATTCCCCGGAGGTCGGTCGGCTTCATGGCGCGC
>CAIXQT010000281.1 GCA_903921665.1 uncultured Opitutia bacterium | reverse complement strand
GAGGAACTCGCGCACTTCGGAGTCGGCCGGGATCTTGGCGTAGTCTTCGCGGGAGACCCAGAGGAGCGGGAAGGGCTCGCCCCAGTAGCGCTGACGCGAGAAGAGCCAGTCGCGCAGCTTGAAGTTCACGGCGAGCTTGCCCTGACCCTTGGCGGCGAGGTCGGCGGTGATCTGCTTTTTTGTCTCGGTCGCGGAGAGGCCGTCGAACGGACCCGAGTTCACCATCGGGCCGTCTTCGGTCCAAGGTTGCTCGTTGACGTCGATCGCTTCCTTGGAGCCGACGACCTGGATGATCGGCAGTTTGAACTCCTTGGCGAATTCCCAGTCGCGTTCGTCGTGTGCCGGTACGGCCATGATCGCGCCCGTTCCGTAGGTGATGAGGACGTAGTCGGCCGTCCATACGGGGATCTTGGCGCCGTTGACAGGGTTGATCGCGTAAGCGCCGGTGAAGACGCCGGTCTTCTTCTTGGCGGCGAGGTCGGTGCGCTCGAGGTCGGTCTTGTTGCGGACCGCGGCGACATAGCTTTCGACGGCGTTTTTCTGGGCGGCGGTCGTGAGCTTGCCGATGAGCGGGTGCTCGGGCGCGATGACCATGTAGGTCGCGCCGTAAAGGGTGTCCGGGCGGGTGGTGAAGACCGTCAGGGTGTCGGCATGGCCGTCGAGCTTGAACGTGACTTCGGCGCCCTCGGATTTGCCGATCCAATTCTTCTGGAGGCGCTTGGTGGAGTCGGGCCAGTCGACGTGGTCGAGGCCTTCGATGAGCTTATCGGCGTAGGCGGTGATGCGCAGGACCCACTGGCGGATCGGGCGACGTTCGACGGGGTGATTGCCGCGGTCGGAGCGCGGGCCTTCGGGGGTGTTCAGGACTTCCTCGTTCGCGAGCACAGTGCCGAGGGCAGGGCAGAACCAGACCGGCTTCTCGGAGACGTAGGCGAGGCCGTGGCGGAAGAGTTTGAGGAAGATCCACTGCGTCCAGCGGAAGTAGTTCTCGTCGGTGGTCGAGAGCTCGCGATCCCAGTCGATGGCGAAGCCGAGCATCTGGAGCTGGCGACGGAAGTTATCGATGTTGCGCTTGGTCTGGACCGCCGGGTGTTCGCCGGTCGCGATCGCGTGCTGCTCGGCCGGGAGGCCGAAAGCGTCCCAGCCCATCGGGTGGAGGACGTTGAAGCCGTTGGCCTTCTTGTAGCGGGCGAGGATGTCCGATGCGGTATAGCCCTCGGGGTGGCCGATGTGCAGGCCGGCCCCGGAGGGGTAGGGGAACATGTCCAGGACGTAGTACTTCGGCTTGCCGCAGGAGATCGGCTCAGTGCGGAAGGTCGCATTCGCTTTCCAGACGGCCTGCCACTTCTGCTCCAAGGCGGTGAAATCGTAGCTGCCGGGTTTTGTTTCCGAAGTATCCATGAATGCGTGCAGATAGGAGGTTTGGGACGGCGCTGGCAAGGTTTTGGAGCATCCGACGACCCTATCCCGCTTGCCTAGGCCGTCCGGCGGGGGTTATCTGCCTTTCATGAACGTGCTCGTGGTGGGCGGTGCCGGCTACATCGGCAGCCATTGCGTCCGGCAGGCGCTGGCCGCCGGGCACAAGGTGGCCGTGCTCGACGACCTGTCCTACGGCCATGCGGCGTCCGTGCCTGCGGGGGTGAAGCTGTTCCGCGCCGACATGGGCGACCAAGTCGCGGTCCGCGCCGCCCTGCGCGAGTCCGCCGCCGAAGTGGTCATCGATTTCGCGGCCTTCACGAATGTCGGCGAGTCCGTCCAGCAGCCGGCCCGTTACCATGAGAACAATGTCGTGCGCACCGAAGGCCTGCTCCAGGCGATGCTCGCCGAGGGCGTCAATAAACTGGTCTTCTCGAGCACCTGCGCGACCTACGGCATCCCGGAGAACATGCCGATGACGGAGGATCTCCCGCAGAAGCCGATCAATCCTTATGGCGCCACGAAGCTCGCCGTCGAGCAGCGCTTGCGTGAACTCGCCGCCTCCCATGGCCTGAGCTTCGCGGCTTTCCGCTACTTCAATGCCGCGGGAGCTTCGGCCGACGCCGCCATCGGCGAGGACCATTCGCCTGAGACGCACCTGATTCCGCTCGCGATCGCCTCCGCGCTTGGCCGCCGTCCGCCGTTGCAGGTCTTCGGTACGGATTACCCGACCCCGGATGGCACGTGTCTGCGCGACTACGTCCATGTCGACGACCTTTCCCGGGCTCACCTCGATGTGCTGCCTAAGCTAAGCCAACCTGGGCAGGCCCTGTTCTATAATCTCGGCACGGGCACGCCGTATTCGGTCAAAGACGTCATCGCCAGCGTCGGGCGCATCCTCGGCCGGCCCGTCCCGCATACCTTTGCTCCGCGTCGCGAGGGCGATCCGCCCGCGCTTTACGCCGATGCGTCCAAGGTCCGCCGCGAACTCGGCTGGGTCCCGCGCTACGACACGCTCGACAGCATCGTGCTGACGGCATGCAATTGGCACCTCGCCCGTCCCAAGGGTTACGCCTCCTGATCCGATGTCCGAACAGCTTCACCCGCACTGGCGCATCCAGTACATCCGCTCCCGCAAGGAGCCTGGCGCCGGCAGTCCGTTCGCGGCCTTGCTCGCGGCGGACGACGACGAAGCCAACCTGATCCTGCATCGCGGCGCGCACTGCTTCGTCATCCTCAACAACTCGCCTTACAATCCGGGTCACCTGATGGTGCTGCCTAATCGAGAGGTCGGCGAGCTGGCGGATCTCACCGCCGCCGAACGCGCCGAGATGATGGAGCTGCTCGTGCGCTGTCAGGGCGTCTTGCAGAAGGTGATGAGCCCGGCGGGCTTCAATATGGGCCTCAATCTCGGCAAGGCCGCCGGCGCGGGTATCCCGACGCACCTGCACTTCCACATCGTGCCGCGTTGGGACGGCGACCATAACTTCATGCCGGTCATCGGCGATACGCGCGTCCTGCCGCAGGCCCTGTCCGAGCTCTGGGCGCGTCTCAAGCCCGTCTTCGCCGCCGCATGAACCGCGTCGTCGACATCTCCGT
>CAIXQT010000280.1 GCA_903921665.1 uncultured Opitutia bacterium | reverse complement strand
TTCCGATATTCGGTTAGGGCGTGCCTAGGAACATTCTCGACTCAACGGGCATCTCAATATGCTCCCCCTTCACCCCAAGTCATATCTATGTCCCAACTCAATCGTCGCACGTTCATCAAGAACTCCGCCCTGGCTGCCGCCATGGCCGGTCTCAGCGCCCAGACCTACGCCCAGTCCGCAGGTGCCAATGGTGACCTCCGCGTCGCCGTCGTCGGCTTCCGCAGTCGCGGCAACGAGCACATCAAGGAGCTCAAGCGCATCAAGGGCGTCCGCATCGTCGCCCTCTGCGACGTCGACTCCCGCGTGGTCGCCAAGGGCCTCAAGGACAACCCGGGCGCCAAGGGCTACACCGACATGCGCAAGATGCTCGAAGACAAGGAAATCGACGCCGTCTCGATCGCTTCGCCCAACCACCAGCACGCCATCCAGGGCATCTGGACCCTCCAGGCCGGCAAGCACCTCTACGTCGAAAAGCCCCTCTCGCATAACATCTTCGAAGGCCAGCAGCTCGTCGCCGCCTCGAACCACTTCTCGAAGCTGATCGTCCAGGCCGGCACCCAGAGCCGCTCCGGCGCCGGCATCCGCGCCGCGATCAAGGACGTCCACGCCGGCAAGTACGGCAAGGTCAAGGTCTCGCGCGCCATCTGCTACAAGCGCCGCAAGTCCATCGGCCCAGCCGCGAAGAACGCCATCCCTTCCGAGATCGACTACGACCTCTGGAACGGTCCGGCCGACATCCAAGAATCCATCCGCGGCAACCAGACCGACAAGGTGCAGCAGACCGGCTCGCAGGGCTCGGTGCATTACGATTGGCACTGGTTCTGGAACTACGGCGGTGGCGACCTTTGCAACCAGGCGATTCACGAGATCGACATCGCCCGCTGGTTCCTGAACACGCACGAGGTGGCCCCTGAGGTCGTCTCCGTGGGCGGTCGCTTCGGCTACGTCGACTGCGCCGAGACCCCGAACACCTTCATCTCGATCCATAACTACGCCGCGGCCCCGCTCATCACCGAAGTCTACGGCCTGACCTCTGACGGCAAGATCGACGGGCCGATGAACAAGTTCGGCAAGTTCAAGGAGAACAACCCGACCGAGAAGTCGGCCAAATCCCCGGACATCGGCATCATCGTCGAGTGCGAGAACGCCACCATCGTCGTCCCGGACTACAACTCCGCCCAGGCCTACGACCTCTCCGGCAAGCTGATCAAGTCCTACGGCAAGACCGTTGACGCGGTCGATCTCACCGGCGGCGCCTCCGGCCACCACGCCAACTGGGTCGACCATATCCGCAAGGGTTCCAACGAAGGCATCCACGCGCCGGTCCGCGAGTGCCACCTGTCGACCGCCCTCGTCCATTCCGCCAACATCTCCTTCCGCCTCGGCGCGAAGAAGAGCGCCGGCGAGATCAAGGAAGTTCTCAAGGCTAGCTCCGGTCTCTCCGAAGCCTTCGGTCGCATGGCCGAACACCTCGGACGTAACGGCGTGAACCTCGACGAGTCCAAGGCCGTCCTCGGCGCCCCGCTCACCCAAGACACGAAGACCGAACTCTTCACCGGCGCCAACGCCGAGGCCGCCAACCGCGACCTCGTGGCCAAGCGCACCGGCCGCAAGGGCTTCGAGATCCCGACCACGTTCTAAGTTCCTCCGACGAAGCGGAGCGGTCGCAAGGCCGCTCCGCTTTTTCATCTCTAAACCAAATCACACCTACCATGAAAAAGACCCAGCTCTTCCTGAGCCTCACCGCGGCCCTGTTCCTCGCAGGCTGCGCCACCGACGATAAGTCGGCCGCCACCAAGGCCGCTCCC
Source organism: uncultured Opitutia bacterium (assembly GCA_903921665.1). Lineage (GTDB taxonomy): Bacteria > Verrucomicrobiota > Verrucomicrobiia > Opitutales > UBA953 > UBA953. Next base: position 1,086 of record CAIXQT010000280.1, on the reverse strand, counting down.
GGCGCGCCGAAGGCCAACCCGAACAAAGTCGAGATCTTCAACGGCAAGGACCTCGCCGGCTTCAAGAAGCTCGGCGGCGAAGCCACCTATGCCGTCAGCCCCGAGGGCAACCTCGTCGGCACCTCCACCCTTAACACGCCGAACACCTTCCTCGCGACCGACAAGGACTACTCGAACTTCGTCCTGGAGTATGACTTCAAGAACGACCCGCGCCTGAACTCGGGCGTGCAGTTCCGCAGCCGCTCCGAAGCCAAGGAGATCAACTACAAGACCGCCGATGGCAAGGCCGCCAAAGTCCCCGTCGGACGCGTCCACGGCTATCAGGCCGAGATCGACACCGACCCGAAGAACGTGAAGAAGCCCGACACCGAGGCCCGCATGTGGTCCGCCGGTCTCTACGAAGAAGGCCGTCGCGGCTGGATCTTCCCCGGTTTCGGCGGCGGCGACGCCGTCGCCTTCTCCAAGCAGGGCCGCGAGCTCTCCAAGGTCGGCGAATGGAACCACGTGAAGGTCGAAGCCAACGGCAACCGCATCCGCACCTGGCTCAACGGCGTGCAGCGCGTCGACGTCCGTGATGACGGCTACAAAGCCGGCTTCATCGCCTTCCAAGTCCACGGCATCGGCAAGGACGCCGCCAAGGCCGGCACGACGGTCGAATGGCGCAACATCTCGCTGACGAAGATCAACGACAACAGCCTGTCCGACTCCGAGAAGGCCGACGGCTGGAAACTCCTCTTCGACGGTCGTACCAGCAAGGGCTGGCGCTCCGCCAAGGGTCCGGACTTCCCGAAGGCCGGCTGGTCCGTCGAGAAGGGCATGCTCCGCACCGCCAAGGGCGACGGCAAGGAATCCGCCAACGCCGGCGACATCATCACGGTCGACCGCTTCAAGGAATTCGAAGTCTCCGTCGACTTCCGCCTGACCAAGGGCGCGAACAGCGGCCTGAAGTACTTCGTTCAGCCGAACCTCAACCAAGGCGCCGGCTCGGCCTTCGGCCTGGAGTTCCAGATGCTCGACGACGCCGTCCACCCGGACGCCAAACTCGGCCGCGACGGCAACCGCACGGTCTCCTCGCTCTATGACCTG
>CAIXQT010000279.1 GCA_903921665.1 uncultured Opitutia bacterium | reverse complement strand
GGCGTATCCTGTCCGCATGTCCCTTCTCCGCCTCGCTGGCCTCCTCGCCCTCGCCGCTGTCTCCGCTTTCGCCGCAGACGTCCCCACGCAGATGACCGTCCGCGGCAAGGAGCTCTACAGCGAGGACTTCGCCAAGCCCCTCCCCAAATACACGGGCAAGCCTAACGGCTACGCCAGCGGCTTCGCGGGCTGGCTCATCCATGGCACCGGACCGGAATCCCGAGGCGGCCAGTGGAAGCAGGTCGACGGACGATTCCAGGGTTACGAGAACCCGCAGGTGAAACACCCGGCCACGGCTTCGTACGGCCTCCAGTATCAGAACATCATCCTGCAGTGCCAGGTGCGCCTCGAGGACGTCGAGCTCGACAAAGATCCGGCCCACGGACGCAAGTACCGCTACCTCCAGCTCCGCGCGACCAACGAGAAATCCTACCTCTGTAGCCTCAACGTCCACGGCGGCGGCTTCCAGGTCAACAAGGACGACAACGACCGCGACGGCCCGGATAAACTCCAGGTCCTCGCCACACATAAGAAGGCGCTCGCCGTGGGCCAGTGGCACACCGTCCTCATCGAGATCATGGGCGACGAATTCGTCGCCACCGTCGACGGACACACCATCGCCGGCCAGCACCCCGCCATCGCGCAGCTCAAGCACAGCTTCATGATCGTCACCGGCCCCGAAGGCTCCGTCCGCGACCTCCATCTCTGGGAAGCCAAGCCCAACGCCGATTGGCCCATGACCCGCGCCGTCATCGCCGCGGCGAATAATCCCGTCGCGCCGGGGAAGAAGTAGGCGCGGCGGCGAAGCCAGCGCGGCAGAGCCGCGCGGGGATCTGCTGGCATGGGGAACCGCTGCGAAGCAGAAGGTAGGGGCGCGACTGCGTCGCGTCCGTTCGCCAAGATAGCATCGACGAGCAGGGCAAGATATCGGGCCTAATAACGTCCGTCCGCCCACGGACGCCACGCAGTGGCGCCCCTACCTCGAGACAGGCGGATGCGATGTCATCGCATCCCTACCAGCCCCCACCACCCGCCACCTAAAATGAGTGTCTCTGCTTCGCAGCATGCCAGCCTGCCAGCAGTCCCCCCGCGGCCTCCGGCCGCTCACTCCATACTCGATACTCCAACCTCCATACTCTAATCATTCTTCGTGGACCTCTTCTTCACCGCCGTCGCGGCGATCATGCTCTATCTGCACAGCCTGCGGGATTTCGCCCGGGAGGTGACCCAGCTCGGCGGCGCGCAGTTGAAGCACATCCTGCAGCGGGTGACCGCGAACCGCTTCGGCGGGGCGCTGGCCGGTGCGGTGAGCGCGGCAGTGATCCAGTCCTCCTCGGTCATCAACTTCATCACGATGGGGCTCACGGAGCAGAAGGTCCTTTCCATGCGTTCGGCCTGGACGGTCATGATCGGCGCCAACGTCGGCACGACGCTCACCGCCTGGCTGATCGCGACGAAGTTCGCGGGCATGGGCCCGGTCTTCATCGCCGTCGGCGGCCTCTGGTCGTTGCTCGGGCCTCGACGCTGGCGCACCTACGGCCACCCCATCTTCCACTTCGGCCTGATCTTCCTCGCGCTCAGCCTGATCAGCTCGACCCTCCTGCCGCTGGCGCAGACGCCTGAGGTGCTGGCTTGGCGCGACACGCTCTCCACTCCCCTGCGCGCGCTCATCTTCGGGGCGCTCCTGACCATGCTCGTGCAGTCGTCGTCGGTCGTCGTCGGCCTCACGGTGCTTTCCGTCGCCAGCGGACTACTCGACCCTGCGATTTCGATCTGGGTGGTCGTCGGCGCGAACCTCGGCACCGGCTGGGTGGCGCTGTTCACCTCCTCAGCCCTCGGACCGATCGCGCGCCGACTCGCCCAGTTCAACGCTGGCCTCGATTTCTGCGGCCTGATGCTCTTCGTGGCCGTGCTCCAGTTCGCCATCCGTCCGCTCCTCGCGCTCATGCCCGACCCCGCACTCCAGGTCGCGCTCGTGCACTCCGCGTTCAATCTTTCCGCCGCGGTGATGGCCCTGACCCTACTTCCCTGGATCTGGAGATATCTCGAGCGGTTTGTGCCGGAGGAGGCGAGGTAAGCGCGGCGGCGAAGCCGCCGCGAGGGGATCTGCTGGCATGGTGGCAGGCTGCGAAGCAGTGGCATCATAAGGTAGGGACGTGATTGCCATCACGTCCGTTCGCGGACGAACGGGCGGAGTATCGAGACTAGCTAAGACCCGACGATTCCCTGCCTGCGGACTCGAACGGCGGTGATAGCAATCACCGCCCTACCCGAGGCACCCGAGCTAATCATCCAGTCTCCGGTTTCCCTTTGAGTTTTTCGTCCCCGCCACCCGCCACCTGAAGCCTGTATCCACTTTTGCACTTTAACACCGCCTTCGGCCGCCTTTCCTCACGACCCTTCCTATGCCGATAACGACAATATATAACAAAAATAAGCCTATAAATCATCAGAAGTGAGCATTTGAGTTGATTGGGTTCGCCCCTTCGTCACTGCCGTTCTGTGAAATTCCTCAAGGCATTCCTCCTCCTCTCCCTCGCCACGGCCTCGAACCTCCATGCCGATGAGTACGTCGGCGTCTGGAACCTTACCAACGGCAACACCGCCAAGGCCACCATCGGCGTCGACCCCTTGCTGTTCAACGCCGCGGGCACCAACTTCTACAACGGCGGCCCTTCCGGCTGGCTGACCAGGCTGGACATGGTGATCACCGACCCGAACGACGTCGTGCTCTCCAGCTCGACCATGGCCAGCGTGACCTATTTCAACTGGGATCCGTCAGGCCACGACCTGACCACCACGGAGACCGACGTGTGGTATCGCTTCCCGCGCTTCCGACTGATCGCAAATCCGGGCTATTTCGTGGATGCCGCCCAATTCCACAGCCCCCACGGCACTAAGCCGACCGACCCGATGTATGTCGTCATCGACTCCTTCGGCCCTGCTTTCGTCGGAGTCACGGACGTCGTCACCTGGATGTCGTCGATCGACGGACAGAGCCGCGTCTACAACACGGGCTCGACCCTCGCCGGCTTGGCCATCGAAGGCGCCCACCACCGTCCGATGCTTTCCTTCGACCGCATGGGCAAGGAATCCCAGGCCTGGGCGACCGGCGACTTCGGCTCCTCCTCCCGCACCCGCGACGTCCACGTGACCAGCGGTGAAGCCGGCATCAACTGGAATATCGGTAAGTCCTTCCTCTTCGGCGTGGCCGGCGGTCATGCCGTGCAGAACCAGGACCTCGCCTTCGGCGGCTCCTCCGCCACGAAGGGCGACTTCGCCATCGCCGAACTCGACTACCGTCCGGAAGGCACGCAGTGGATCGTCTCCCTGCTCGGCATGGTCGGCTCCTGGGAATCCAAGACCCACCGCGGCTACACCAG
>CAIXQT010000278.1 GCA_903921665.1 uncultured Opitutia bacterium | reverse complement strand
CGTCGCGCGCCTTCTCGAAGAGGCGGGTCGAATCGACGTAGAGCCAGCCGAGTTGGATCCAGCCGGTGCGACCGCGCGGACGTTGCACGGCGTCGACCGCCGCGATGCCCGCGTCGACGGCGTTCATGCCGGACGTGGCGATGAGGATATCTTCCGGCCCCACGCACGCGAGCAAGGGGGCGAGCGCGGATCGGATCGCCGACGTGGCGGAGGCGCCATCGGCCGGAGCAGCGCCCCCGAGCCAGGCTTCGGCCTGACGGGAAGAGATCAGCGTGCCCGTGTGCTGGACCATCTTGGCGAGACGCAAGGCGGCCTCGCCGGGAGGAGTCGTCACGAGACACCAGTCTCCGACAGGGTCGACCGAAGTGAGCGTGGCGCCGGCGTGTTCGGCGAGGCGGCGTGCGCAGGCCTCGGAGGCCAGCGGGAAAAGTTCGCCCGTCCGGCCGAGCCGGCGCGCGGCTTCCTGCGCGGCGCGGGTGACGAACGCGTTGCGGACGAAGCGGGGATAGCCGGCGCGCAGAAGCTTCCAGACGCGCTCTTCCTTGCGCTCATATCCCTCGACGTCGGCGAGCGTCGGCAAGCAGACGACGGTCGCGTGCGGCGAGTCGGGCACCGTGGCACCCAACGCTGGCGAAAGGAGCGGCACGATCAGAGGCCTTCGGCCGGCTGCTCGTTCTGTAGGATCTGCTCGAGCGACTGGCGGCGACGGATCAACGAGAACCGGCCGTCTCGGCGCAGGAGGACTTCCGGCGCCTCGGGGAAGGAGTTGTAATTCTTCGTGCTCATCCCGGCGCAATACGCGCCGGCTCCGCCGATGACGCAGAGATCGCCGGCGGCGGCTTCGGGGAGCGTGCGGGCGGCGAGCGTCTCCGGCTCGCCGGGGGCGCAGCTGATCAGGTCCCCGGATTCGCAGCAGTGGCCGACGATGACGTAGGGGCGCGTGGCACCCGTGGCCTTCTGCGGATAGAGGTGGACCGGATGTTGTGAGCCGTAGAGCGAAGGACGCAGGATCTCGGTCATGCCTGAATCGAGCTTGAGGAATTCGCGGGCGCCGGTGGAGACGATATCTTGGACGCGGGAAAGGACGGCGCCGGCGTTGGCGACGAGGAACGTACCCGGTTCGATTTCGAGGCGCAGCTTGCGTCCGTCGGCCGCGGCGAACTGCTCGAAGGCGACCTTGACCGGCGCGCCGACGACCTGCGGGTCGGTGCCCTTCTCCGCCGCGACGCGCGCGACCTTGTAGCCGCCGCCGAGGTTGAGGGTCTGCACGGTCGGGAAGCGGCTGACGAGCGCGAGGCTGGCCGCGGAGACTTCCTGCCAGACGACCGGGTCGCTGCCGGACCCGATATGAGTATGGATGCGGACGACCTTCAGTCCGTACTGCTTCACGATGGCCTGGGCTTGGTCGGCCCACTCGTGCCAGATGCCGAAGGAGGAGTCGGGACCGCCGACGTTGGTCTTGCCCGTGCCGCCCGAACCGCGTCCGGGATTGAAACGCAGGCCGACCTCATGGCCAGGGAGGGCCTTGCCGATCCGTTCCAGTTGAAGGAGGGAGCAGGCGTTCACGTGCACCCCCTTATTAAGAAGAGAGGGGAAATCCTCCGGCAGCTCCTGGGAGGAAAGCGAAATGCGGTCCGCCGGGACTCCGGCGAGCATCGCACGCCGGACTTCCCAGCCCGAGCTGGCATCGAAATGCAGGCCCTTATTGGCGAAGACCTTCAGAACCGAGGCATTCGGGCAGGCCTTCATGGCGAACCTGACCGTCAGACCGAAGGCGTTCGGGAAGGCCAGCATGGCGTCGGCCTGGGCCTCGAGGGTGGCCTGATCATAGACATAGCAAGGGGTGCCATGGGCCGCGGCGATCTGGCGGGCCGAATCAGGAAGAAGGAAGCGGTGATTTTCCACGGGAGTGTCTCGGGCGGACTGTGTCAGGCCCGCCCTTCCCTTCCAGCCTTTTTGCGGACGCATGACACCGCTTGCCTCCCTTCCCCTCGCCCCTTGGGATGACCTCGGCTCACGCCACCTTATGTCCGCCACCGAGACCATCGTCGCCGCCGCGACACCCGCCG
>CAIXQT010000277.1 GCA_903921665.1 uncultured Opitutia bacterium | reverse complement strand
GGCCGTCCTGGCGACGTGGGCTACCCGATCCGTGGTATCGTGAAAGACGGCCTCGTCTATCTTGAGAACTCCGAGCCGTCCCGCTGGCCGGCCTGCAACCCGGAGACGGGCTACCTCGACACCGACGCGAGCCCGACGAAGAGCTTCATCCTCCAGGCGCGCCGCGAGAAAGGGTCCGACCCCTTCTGGGAACTCTGCTTCGGCATGCGCCCCGCCCAGGAACTCTACGACCTGAGCACCGATGTGGACTGCGTGAAGAACCTCGCCCTGACCCGGGTCGCCGATCTCGAGAAGCTCCGCTTGCTGATGTGGGCAGAACTGAAGGCCGCCGGCGACCTGCGCGCGATCGGCCGAGGCGCCGAATACGAAGCCCATCCTTCCGCCGACAAAAAGAAGAATCGTTTCTATGAACGCTACATGGGAGGGGAACTCATCGACGCCAACTGGGTCAAGAAGGACGACTTCGAGAAAGCCCCTCTGAAATAATCCGATGCGACTCCCTGCCCTGCTCCTGAGCCTCTTCGCCGCTTCGGCCTTCGCCGCATCGGCGCCGGAGCGCCCGAACATCCTCTTCTTCTTCGCCGACGACTGGGGTCGCTTCGCGCGGGTCTACGCCGAGTATGGCAATCTGGCCGGCATGAACGGCCTGCTCCGCACCCCGAACCTCGACCGTCTCGCCAAAGATGGCGTGCTCTTCCGCAACGCGCACGTCAACGCGCCCTCCTGCACGCCCTGCCGCAGTTCACTGCTCTCGGGCCAGCACTTCTGGCGGACCGGCCGCGGCGCCATCCTCCAAGGCGCAGTCTGGGACGAAACCATCCCGACCTACCCGCTGCTCCTGCGCGACGCCGGCTATCACCTCGGCAAATCGTATAAGGTGTGGAGCCCCGGCTCCCCGGCCGACGCCCCTTACGGCGGCCAGCAGCACGCCTTCGAGAAATCAGGACGCGCCTTCAATAACTTCTCGGAGAACGCGACCGACCTCGTGGCGAAGGGCGCCACGGTCGAGGCGGCCCGCGCCAAGCTCCTCGAAGAAGTCCGCGGTAATTTCAAAGCGATGCTCGCGGCGAAAGCCGCTGGCCAGCCCTTCGCTTATTGGTTTGGGCCGACTACCACTCACCGCACCTGGGTACGGGGCAGTGGCCAGAAACTCTGGGGCCTCGATCCCGATGCCCTCAAGGGCAAGCTGCCGGCCTTCCTGCCTGACGTCCCGGTAGTCCGCGAAGACCTCGCCGACTACCTCGGCGAAGTCCAGGCCCTCGACGCCGCGATGGGCGTGCTGCTCGAGGAACTCGACCGCGCCGGCGAACGCAGCAAGACGCTGATCGCCGTGAGCGGTGACCATGGCGCCCCAGGCTTCCCGCACGGCAAGTGCAACCTCTACGGCTTCGGCACGGGCGTCTCGCTCATCGTCGCCGGCGCCGGCGTGCAGGGCGGACGCGTGGTGGACGACATGGTGACGCTGCCGGACCTAGCTCCGACCTTCCTCGAAGCCGGTGGCGTGAAGCCGCCCGCGGTGATGACGGGTCGGTCGCTCTGGAATGTCCTGCAGTCCGACCGCCAAGGGCAGGTCGACCCGACCCGCACCTGGGTGGTCGCCGGTCGTGAGCGTCACGTCGAGGTCGCCCGTCCCGACTATTCGCCCTACCCGCAGCGCGCCCTGCGCACGCAGGAACACGTCCTGATCGTGAACTTCAAGCCCGAGCGATGGCCGCTGGGCAATCCGTACCGTCTCGACGGCACAGATGAGCCGACCTTCGCTGAGCTCGCCCAGACCACTTTCGTGACGCTGCCCGATGACGATGCCGGCCCGACCAAGGCCTGGTTCGTCGGCGCGCGCAAATCCCCCGAGTGGTCCGCGCTCTTCGAGAAGTTCTACGGCCGACGCCCGATGTTCGAGCTCTATGACCTGAAGGCCGATCCGCACGAGATGAACAACGTGGCTGAGTCACCCGCCTATGCCACCGTCCGCAAGGAGATGACCGACCGCCTCTTCACGATCCTGCGCGAGACGGGCGACCCACGCATGATCGAGGACGGAAAGTATTTCGAGACCCCGCCGCTGGCTGGACCGCTGCCGAAGCAGGAACAGAAACGTCTC
>CAIXQT010000276.1 GCA_903921665.1 uncultured Opitutia bacterium | reverse complement strand
GGTTTGACGGGTGCGGAGCCTTCGATCGGCTCCTGGGCAGGCTGGCTCATGGAGAGTTATTCACAGTGGCAGGTCCTAGGGGGTAATCAAAGCCAATCGGGACGCGCCGGGGCTTGCTTTTTCAGCCTTAAATCGCATCTCCTGACATTCCCTTTCCCCGTTTTCCAAACAATACGAACAATGAATATCATCCAAACTGTTATCAATCAAGGGCTTGCACAGGCTCAGGGTGGCGCTCCCGGCGCCGGTGAGCAGAGCCCGTGGCCGACCCTGATTATGATGGGGCTTATGATGGCGGGCATGTACTTCCTGCTCATCGCTCCCCAGCGTAAGCGCCAGAAGGAGCTCGAAAAGCTCCAGACCGAGCTCGCCGTAGGCGACAAGGTCTTGGCTGCCGGCGGCATCTACGGCCGCGTGGTCTCGATCAAGGACGACCGTATCACCCTCGAGCTCGATTCCGGCCGTCTGGTCGTCCACAAGTCCGCCATCATGGGCAAGGACGTCGACGCCGTCGTCCAGGCCTGAGGTCGTTCACCCCTAACCTTACCCTGATACTATGATGTCCAGGACCTGGTTCTGGAAAGTCGCGGTTTCGCTCGTCGCCTTGGCTGTCGCCTGGTTCGAGTTCCACCCGATTGCTCCGACCCCTCTCGATCAGTTCGTGCCCACGCGGGTCATCGCGCAGAAGGCCGATTTCGACAAGCTCCACGCCGAAGCCCTCGACCGTGTGAAGCATTACAAGGACGCGGCCGTCCCCGCCGACAAGAAGTCCATCTCTTACTACCAGGCGCTGCGTGACATCGGCGAAGGCCGCGGACGCGCCGCCCCGGTCGACTTCCGTCCGTTCTTCTTCACCGAAGACCAGATCGTCCGCGAGCCCGACCAGAGCAAGCGTAACGGCATCGTGCTCAAGCAGCTCATGGTGGCCTCCCAGGGCCGGCTCAAGCTCGGCCTCGACCTGCAGGGCGGGGTGTCCTTCACGCTCAAGGTCGATCCGACCGGCGCCGAATCCGGCGAGAAGAGCGCGGGCGACAAGTCCAACGTCTCCCCTGCCGAGATGGTCAACCAGGCCCTCCAGGTCATGGAACAGCGCGTCAACCAGTTCGGCGTCGCCGAGCCGGTGCTCCGCCCCGTGGGCGTCCTCTCCCTTGAGGTCCAGCTCCCCGGCGAAGACGCCGCCAATAACCCCGACGTCATCGATGCGCTGAAGAAGCCCGCGAAGCTCGAGTTCCGCCAGGTGCACCGCACCGAGCGTCCGACCGAGACCGACCGCGAGCATTCCCTCCGCTCCTTGCCCGTCGACGCCATGCTCGGCGCCGCCTCCGCGATCTCGACCTACGAGGTGCTCACGCTCCGCGACGTCGACAGCCGTTCCGGCGAAGTCCGCATCAATCGTTATTTCGTCCGCAAGGCCGCCGACGCCACCGGCAAGATCATCAAGGCCGCCTCCGGTCGCTCCGATGACGGCATCTCCTTCTACGTGGACATGAAGTTCACGGACGAAGGCTCGAAGAAGTTCGGCGACCTCACCGCCAAGATCGCCGAAGGCAACGCCCGCTCCGTCGGCCAGCTCGCCATCGTCCTCGACGGCAAGTTGCAATCCGCCCCGACCGTGCGCGAGGCCATCCGCAGCACTGGCGCGACCATCACCGGTTCGTTCTCGCGCGAAGAAGCCGTCGAGCTCGCCAACGTGCTCAACAACCCTCTCGAGTTCCCGTTGATCACCCAAGACGTGACCTCCGTCGGGCCGACGCTCGCCAAGGACGCCCAAGGCAAGTCCGTCACGGCCTCGCTCGTCGCCATCGGTCTCGTCATCTTCTTCATGGTCGGGTTCTACGTCTGGGGCGGCTTCATCGCCATCCTCGGCATGATCCTCAACCTGCTGATGATCCTCGGTGCCATGGCCTATTTCGGCGCCACCATCACGCTCCCGGGCGTCGCCGCCTTGGTTCTCACCCTCGGTATGGCGGTCGATGCGAACATCCTGATCTTTGAGCGCGTCCGCGAAGAGGCCGCTCTCGGCAAGGATCGTTCGGTGGCCCTCCGCGAAGGCTACGCCCGCGCGACTTGGACGATCATCGACGCCAATCTCACGACTTTGCTCACGGCCCTCATCCTGGTCTTCATGGGCACGGGACCCATCCGTGGCTTCGGCATCACGCTCACGATCGGCATCTTCACCACGGTCTTCACCTCGCTGGTGACCTGCCGCGGCTTGCAGGAGCTCGCCCTCTCGCAGGGCGTGATGACGCGTATCTTCGGCTTGCCGGTCTTCCGCCCGACCCTGGATATCCCGTTCCTGAAGTTCGCCCGCGTCGCGTTCATCGCCTCTTGGGTGATCATCGCGCTCGGTTTCGGTGAACTGGCCTACAAGGGTAAGGAAGCCTTTGGTAAGGACTTCCGTGGCGGCGAATCGGCCCTCGTGGCCATCGCCCCCGGCGCCAAGGTCGACACCGGCAAGGTAGCCGCGCTCGCGGCCTCCATCGGCCTGCCCGACACCACCGTGACGGTCCAGACCCCGGTCGGCGGCGGCGAACCGACCCTCCGCATCGAGACCGAACTCACCAAGGACAAGTCCAAGGGCGAGTTCGCCAACGTCGCGGCCATCGTCGGCGCGATCAAGGCCAAGAGCCCTGAGGTCCTCAAGGACCGTGACGCCTCGGTCGATAAGATCATGCTCTCCAAGGAGGCCATCGGCGGCTCCGTCAGCGGCGAACTCCGTTCCAACGCCATCTGGTCCGTGATCCTCGCCCTGGTCGGTATCGGCATCTATGTCGCCCTCCGCTTCGAGACGGGCTTCGGCGTCGCCGCCATGGTGGCCACGCTCCACGACGTGCTCATGACCATCGCCTTGTTCGTCTTCTTCGGTGGGCAGTTCAACGCGACGCTCATCGCGGCGATCCTGCTCATCATCGGCTACTCGATCAACGACACGATCGTCGTCTTCGACCGTATCCGCGAGGAGCTCCAGTCGAATCCCGGCCGCGAACTCCGCGACGTGATCCACTTCGCCATCAACCGCACGCTTTCCCGTACGACCCTGACCGCCGCGACGGTCTTCCTCTGCGCCGTCGCCCTCTGGGCCTTCGGCGCCGGCGACGTCCGCCTCTACGGCGAGGTGTTCATCTACGGCGTGCTCACCGGAACCTTCTCCTCGATCTTCATCGCCAGCCCCGTCTTCTACTGGTGGCACAAGGGTGATCGTAAGGGCGTCGATGCCGCGGAACTTCCGCGCACCTACTCCTGGGAGGCTGGCTCCGACAAGGACGCCTAAGGGTCGCCCTGCACATGGCCGCCTGGTCTCACCGGGCTGCGGACGCCGGGCTTGCCCGACGGATCGCGGCCGCGCTGGGGGTTTCCGAACCCTTGGCCCATGTCCTCGCCCGTTCCTTTCCGGACGAGGCGGAGGCGGAGCGCCATCTCCGTCCGCAGCTCGCGCATGTCTCCGATCCGTTCGCGGTGGGCGGCCTGCGTGAAGCCGCCGAACGTCTGGTCCTGGCCGCCGCCAAGGGCGAGCGCATCGCCATCCTCGGCGACTACGACGTCGATGGGGTCTCGAGCACCGCGATGCTCGTCCACTTCCTCCGCCGCCTCGGCGCGCATCCTGAATACTTCGTCCCTCGACGTCTGGAGGAAGGCTACGGTCTCTCCATGGCCGCCCTCGAACGCGTCCTGGCCGAGGCCAAGCCGCAGCTGTTCGTGGCCCTTGATTGCGGCACGAACTCCAAGCCGGAGGTCGATCGCTTTCGCGCCGAGGGCGTCGACGTCATCGTGGTCGACCACCACGTAGCCAAGGAATCCCGCGTGACCTGCACGCTCGTCAACCCGCGCGTCAACGACGCCGAGGATGTCCCTTGGCAGACGCTCTGCACCGCCGGGCTGGTCTTCAAGCTCGTCCATGGCGTGCTCAAGGTGCTCCGCCTGGCCGGCGACGAACGCGGCACGAGCATCGCGGTGAAGGACTACCTCGATCTCGCCGCCCTTGGCACCATCGCCGACCTGGTCCCGCTCCGTACCGAGAACCGTATCCTCGCCGCCCATGGCCTCAAGGCCCTCGGCGAAGCCCGCCGCCAAGGCCTTCGCGCCCTCATCGCCGTCAGCGGCATGGAGCCGGGCGGCGTGCTGACGTCGGTCGACGTCTCTTATCGTATCGGACCGCGTATCAATGCCAGCGGCCGGTTGGCGGACGCGTCGTTGCCGCTGCGCCTGTTGCTTTCCGACGATCCGGATGACTGCCTGCGCGATGCCGCGCAGCTCGACGCCATCAACCGCGAGCGTCAGGAGATCGACAAGAAGGTCACCGAAGAAGCGATGGCCCAGGCCAAGGCGATGGGTGACCTTGCCGGCTACGTCGTGCATGGTGACTGGCATCCGGGAGTCGTCGGCATCGCCGCCGGCAAGATCTGTCGCGCGCTGGACCGTCCGGTCATCGTCCTCGGCAAAGAAGGGGAGAGCGCGAAGGGCTCCGGCCGCAGCGTCCCGGGCACCAATCTCGTCGAGGCGCTCGGCGCCTGCGCCGACCTGCTGAAGACCTATGGCGGCCACCCGATGGCCGTGGGGGTCTCGCTCAACGTCAGCGACGTCGAAGTCTTCCGCGCGCGCTTCGCCGCCGCGGTCGAAGCCCAGCGCCTCGCCGGCGTCGTCCAGGTCGACGGTCGCGACATCGACATCGCCCACTGGATCAAGCCTTCCGAAGTCACCGATCAGCTATTGGATGACCTCGACCTGCTGCAGCCTTACGGCGAAGGGAACGCCGAGCCGGTCTTCGGCTTCAAGGGTTTCGTCTTCGACCGTCCGCCTATGCCGTTCGGCGAAGGCAATTTCCGGCACCAGCTTCCGCTGAGCGGGGGACGTCGCCTGAACTTCGTCGCCTGGCGCATGGCCGACCGCATGCCCGAGCCCGGCAAGGCGATCGAGATGGCCGTCAAGCTCCAGTGGAACCGCTGGCAGGGCCGGCGTATCCCGCAGGCCGAGATCCTTGATTGGCGCTACGCAGGATAAGCTGCCGGCTTTCCGCGGTTTATTTTCCCTTCGGCTCAGGGACTTCCTTCTTTTCTGGAAGTTCTTTGGGCGGGGGTCGGTCGTCAATCACCTTGAAGCGAACCCGCCCGGTGTCGGCTTGGGCCGGATAGATGAAGTAGATTTTTCGCAGGGTGTCATTCTGCAGGACGCGCGTGGAGAACCCCATCTTTTCTTCGCCGTTCTCGTGACTCTTGATCACAAGATCGTAATAGACGCCGCTCTTGGCTCCGGGCTTCGTCGTCTTGGACGACTGGCTGGGAATCGGGAGTATGCCCACCGGGAGTTTTACGCTGATCGGATAGGGGCAGAAGTTGAGGTAGCGGTTGCTTCCGAACGTAAAAGCCTTGGCGTCATCCTCCATGGCGATGATCCCGCCGCTCTCGGCAGGCTGGCCCACGAGGAGGATCATCCTGTGCGTGGTCTTATCGACGGGGAGCTTGATCCACCAGGTAGCCTTGCGGGCGGGAGTCTGCGACCCTTTGGGCTTGGTCTCAGCCGCCGGATCTTCCGAGGCCGTGATCAGCTCGAACTTTGCCGGGCCACGATAGTCGATCTCTCGGCTGAGCGATGACGTGGCGATTACCAGCGGGGTGAATTTGCCTCGATTGATGATACCGTGGTCGAGGATCGGCTGCTCAAGCGAGACGATCCGGAGTTTCGCTTCGATGAAGTCGACGGGTTTGTTTTGGGCAGAGACGAGGACCGCCGCCGTCAGCGAGAACAAGCCGAGGATCGACTTAGATATCATCCGGATTGAGCCAGCGGACGGAGATGACTTTGAAGCGACGGCCAAGGGCATGGTTGACGGGGGTGATGAAGCGGGAGAGGGCGGCAGGGGTTCCGGATAGGTCGGGGTCTGCGGAGATGAGCATCGGCCGCGGAGCGGAGGCTCCGGTTTCTGGGGCGTTGGTCGCGTCGATGAATTCCGGCATGCGCTGGACGACCGCCTCGATCCAAGCCTTGGCGGGCAGGCCTTCGAGCACGTTGGCATCGCCGTAGCAGCGGATGGTGAAAGTGTCGGAACGCGTCGCCAGAGCCGGCCCGAGGCTTTGCAGGAGGTCTGATTGAAGCAGGTTGCCGGGAGCGCCGAGCGCCGTGTGCGTGCGGCTGGTGCCTCCCTGGGTGATCATCTCGATGTTTTTAGGGGCAAAGGACCAGCTTGAGGTCGGGGTGGAGACGGATGCCTCGGTGAGCGCCACGCCGGGAAGGGAATTGATCAAGCGGTCGCTCAGGCCGGTGTTGGCCGTCTGGTCCGCGCGGAAGATCGCGGCCTGTAGCACGCCGCAGCGACCGGTGTCGGATTCGGTGAGCGGTGAGAGGAAGCGGTTGATGAACTCGGAAAGGCTGAGATAAGGGGTGACGGCTTTCGTCAGTCCGCGGAAAAGACGTGCGGCTGGCGGGGTAGTCGCACCTTGGTCCCACTCCGTGCGGTTGCGTATCTGGAAGCGCACCTTGTTCTCGTCGACGATGGCTTGGGCGAGCGCGGCGATCTTCTCGTCGGTCAGGTCGCTGAAACCGGTCCAGACACGGCTGTCGGTCATGTTGCCGTCGGCCTTGACCGCGCCGGTCGGCGACAGCGTGCGAGGGAAGGGTGCGTTGACGGCAAGCGGGCTGGTGCCGTCCAGCATCGCCATTTTACGCGTCGAACCGAGGAACGCCTTCCAGGCTTCGACCGAAGTCGAATTGACGTTGAAGGCGCCCGTGTTGAGCAGGACGCTGGCGGCGCGCCGATGGTCGGCGAGCAGGACTTCCTGTGAATTCTCGTTGCCTGCGGGCGTGAGGAGCGCGAAGCGGGGATTATCCAAGGGGGCGGTGCCGTTCACGAAGGCGGCAACGACTGATTCCTTGGTCAGCTGGGTGTTGGGAGTGAGTCCGGTGTCGCTCGGTTTCTCGTTGGTCGGCGCACCGGTCAGGTTGTCGGCGTAGGAGATGGTCTTGGGTTCGAGGTTGCTGAGGCGGGGAGCCAGCGGAGCTGTGCTTCGCGTGGTCATCTGCGGAGCGATGCTAGAGAGGAAATAGCCGTCCCACAGCGCTGCGTTCAGCAGATAGGTTTGGTCGTATTCGGTCCAGCCGGAGTAATTATGCCAGGCTTTTTCGGCAGGCACCAAGGTCGTGGCGAAGCTATTGCCGATGCTGAACAACGGTGCCTGGTCGCGGACGCCGAAATTGGCATGGGTGTACTGGGCGAGGGAGGTCGGCTGGACCAAAGGCACTTCGGTCAGGATCGCTTTGATTCCGTCTCCGGCGTGTCGCGTATAGCCATTGTAGGCGATGGTCGGCGCGTTGGGGTCGAGTTCCTGCGCTGGCGTCCGCGGTACGAGCTCGATCAGGTTGTCCCAGGAATCCGGCGTATGGATCTTGAGCTCATAGCTCGGTGCGGCGCCGGTCAGGGCGGAGCCCGACGTCGGGTTGCGTCCCGCACCATCGGGGCGGCTGCTGGCGGCGAGGGGGTTGGAGTGCGTATAGGTAGGGAAGGGGCTGGCCGTGGCGGCGGAAGCGAGGTCGGGCGTCGTGCTGTCGGCGGTCTTGGCGGCGATTTCGATCACGCTGATGATCGATGGCTCGGCCGGACTGCCGTCAGGGTAGAGCTTGTCGTTGATGTAAGAGTAGTCTGCGAAAAACTTCTCGCCGGCAGGGGCGCCATAGGCGCCCGGCTTCAGGCTCGAGAAGGTCGTGTCGGAGATGTTCTTATGCACCACTTCCGCTTGTTCGCTGCTGTTGAAGAAGAAATCCACGGTGTTCCCGTTGTTCTTGAGCTCGTCGCCAGGCCAGCAAGTAAGCGCGTGACGCATGCGGAAATTGCCGCCCGACGGATTGATCTGCATGCCGATGGCGTTGGTAAGGTCGAAGACCGAGGCGGAGCCGAAGCCCCAGTCCGCCGCGTCGTCGAAGAATCCGCCGGTAGACGAGTAGGTGTTGGTGAGCTGTACCGCCTGGGACCATTTTTCGTTGCCGGGCGGACAGGAGAACACGCGGGTTTCTCCGGGAGCGATGACGACGTCCTTGGGCAGGTAGACCTTGAAGGTATCGGCTTCGGTCGCCGTGTCGGCGGCTTGCATGTTGAAGAATTCGCTGAGCGGAATCGTTTTCGGTGAAGCAGGGCTCGCGTAATTACGTACGACGAAATTCCACTTCGACATGTCGGAGAACGAAATCGCCACGGACTGGTCCCCGTTCTGGGTCATGCGTCTGAACTGCAGGGCCACATTGTAGGGATTGTGGATCGACACGACCGGCGTGAGGTTGAGCCAGAGGGTGACGCTCCTTCTCGTCCACTCCACCCAGATCCACCTACGCCTGACCGGGTCCCATATGCGCTCGAGCGTGCGCGTGACGACTTCTTCCTTGTTGACGCTGAAAACGAGTTGGACGCGGCTGACGTAGGGAGAGACCGCGCAATTCAGCGGCCGGGGGACGAGGTTGCCGTTGTCATAGTCCCCGATGGGGGCGTTCGGGTTGCTGCCAGGCGCCTCGCCATTGAAGACATCGGAGTACCCGTAGAGGCGGTTACGGATGCCGTTGTTGGTTGCTGGCTTTCCTTCCGGGTGGCCGGCCGTGACGTTAGGGTAGAAGGATCGCGCGATGAGGGTGGGGTTGCTGCCGATGCTGCGATCTGACGTGCCCAGGTCGCTTCCCCAGCCGATCTGCTTATATAGGCGATGGTAATCGCGGAGGGCCCACCAAGTCGGTCCGCGGAGGGTGCCGCCGAGGCCGTTGCTTCGATTGAAGACCGGAGCGGCGAGATAGCTCTTGTTGGCGTTGTCCTTGAGGACCGCCACCGGATCTTTTTCGAATCCGTTGAGATTATGGCTCGCGGCGGCGATGAAGGGGCCCGCGTTGGTCGTAGCGTCTGTGAACTGACCTAGTCCGAACTCGCTGTTGGCGAACTGTTCGTCGCTGAGTTCGAACGCAGCTGAGAGGTCGCGCTTCAGTCCGCCATGGGCGGAGTCGGCCAGCACGCCGGCGGCCGCGAAGGTCACATCATGGAAGAGTCGCTTGTCGGTGTTCGGGTAGTCTGAGGTGGCGGCCGTGAAGCCGCTCAGCAGTCCGAGGTGCGAGGTGCGCTGGACCTTCTGGAGATCTTCAGTCTGGGTCAGCGTGGCGAGTCCGGGGATGAGTCCGTAAGCGACCGCATTCGGGCTGCGGAGCGAGATCAATTGCTCGGCGCTCGCGGTGTTTTGCTTTCGGGTGTCGCTCAGGTTCAGTCTGGCTTTCACGCCTTCATCGCCGATCCAGTAGGCGAAGCTGCCGGTGCTGTTGCTGCCGATGGCGACATCCTCGTAGGCCGGGCCAGGAAGGTCTATTTTCGGTAGGCTGACAAGGCCGCTCGGTTTGGCGGGGATAATCATCCCGGTTGCGGATAGGCCGCCTTCGGCCTTGTTGGCGCTGCCGGTGCTGACAAGCGGCACGAGTCTTTCCGCGGGCGGCACGTAGTCCGTCTGCCAAGGGGTAAGGGTCGACGCAGGGTAGTCGCCAAGGTCGTTGTCGCCGCCGGTCAGCCGGGGGCTGGAGAACCGATCGTAGCCGACCATTTTCTCTGAGCTAGGTCCGAGGGTGACCGATTGGGCCGCGGCGGATTGGGTGGTCGGGTCGAAGTCATGTCGGCCGCTGACGAGCCAGGCCGGGGGGACGTCAGGAAAATCCGTGCGCCAGATACCGGTCCACATCGGGTTGCGGAGCGAGGCGGCGGCGACGCCGGGCTGAGTGATGTCAGCGCGCGCGGTCGAGCGACGGTCAGGGCCGGCTTCCTGTTGCAGGTGGCCTAGGGCTAGCTTGAGGGAGACGACGGCATTGAGCCGGGCGCGGGCGAGCTGGTGGCTGTGATTGGCCAGGCGCGACTCCACGGCGATCAGCGAGGCGATCACCACCAAGCTTAGCACAAGCATCGCCATCACCGTGAGCGATAGGATGAGGCTGAAGCCGGAGCGTGGTTTGCTTGGGTTCCTCATGTCGGCCCCACTTGGGGTCTATATAAGTATTATCCCTCATCATTGTTTCTCATGCAAGCATCATGCCGCCGACTCGAGGCTCATTTGCCCGCTGTAAATTAAGTGTCAAAAAGCTCCATATAAAGGAGTTAATATGACCTCTTTACCGATATTAAGTTATCTGAGACTGCTGTTGTCAGGACGCCGGAGCTGGCTAAGTTAACTGGACCATGAAAACCGTCGCTCTGTTCGGTGCTCTTATCCTCTCGGCCTCCGTCTTCGCCGCTTCCACGACGACCACCACCACTGTGGTGACGCCTCCGACCAAGCCGGTCGTCGTCAAGCCGAAGGTCGTCACCCCTCAGGTCAACAAGAAGCCCGAGGTGAAGCATAAGTGCGACGACAAGAACAAGCCCGTAGTCAAGGTCGTGCCGGTGACCAAGGCCAAGTCTGGTACTTGCAATAAGAAGTAATCGCCTCGCTGATCTTCCTCCGAAGGGCCGACATGAGTCGGCCCTTTTTGTTTTCGCTTGTGGGCCGCCATGTGGCCGCAAGATTCTGACCCATGCGAAACCTTGCCCTATTGCTTGCCTCCGTCGTCGTCCTCTGTGCTGCCAATACCGCCCCCTCCGCTCCGCCTAAGGCTGCGCCCAAATACCAGGAGGGCAGCTGCTGTGACAAGGCCGCGAAGAAGGGTGATAAGTGCATCCACCCTTGTTGCGTGAAGGCCGCCAAGGCCGGCAAGGTCTGCGACCACTGCAACGAGTCGCCGAAGAAGTGAAGGCGGCATCGCTTGCGCTACGCCGGACTGTTCGCCCGCTGAGGCCATGTTGAAGCGCCAACCCCTGCTTTCGTCGGTCCTGCTCGTCGGCGGGGCGATCGCCTTGTTCCTCTGGACCCGCCCGGCGGCGATCTCCTCGCCGATCGCCCCTACGGCTCCCGCTTACGTAAGTTGCACGCCTTCCCCTGATGGCATCGGCAAGGTCTGGATGGGGCGCGAGATCTCGCAGGTGATGGGCCACCCTGGCATCGGCTGGCTCGAGCGCACCGATCGCGAGAAAGAGGAAGCACCTTCGAAGGCCATCGCTTTGCTGGAGCTGAAGCCGGACGCGGTCCTGGCCGATATCGGCGCCGGCTCAGGCTACTACTCTTTCCGTATCGCCCGCAAGCTGCCGCAGGGCAAGGTCGTGGCCGTCGACATCCAGCCGGAGATGCTCGACTTCCTGAAGACCGAGTCGGCCAAGCTGGGGGTGAAGAACGTCCAGCCGCACCTGGGCGCGATCGATGATGTGAAGCTGCCACCGAGCTCGATCGACGCGGCCCTGATGGTCGATGCCTATCACGAGTTCGATCATCCGGTGGAGATGCTCGCCTCGTTGCGCTCAGCCCTGAAACCGAAAGGCCGGATCTACCTTCTGGAATACCGCGCCGAGGACGAAAACGTGCCGATCAAGCCGCACCACAAGATGACCGAAGCGCAGGCCCGCAAGGAATTCGAAGCCGCCGGTTTCCGTTTCGTGACGAACAAACCGGAGCTGCCGTGGCAGCACCTGCTGATCTTCGAGAAGCCCTGAGCTTGCTCAGGCTCCGACGCTCTTCTTGATGTCCTTGAGCTGCTGGAACTCCGGCTTGGCGGTGTAATACTTGTCGAGCGGGTAGCAGCCGGAGATGAGTCCGTTGCGCGGAGCGGTCGTGCAGTCGCTGAACGTACGGCAGATGAACTTGGTCTCCATCGCGCCGTTCTTCGCCGCATCGGCGAGCATGGCCGGATAGCTGAGCACGGCCCGACCCACGCCGATCGCGTCGCTGCCGCCGGTCCGCAGGATGTGCTGAGCGAGCTGCGGGAGGTATTCTTGGACGTAACTGAGGCCGGAACTGACGACGATCATGCCGGCCGGCGTCTGTGCACGGACCTCGCGGACGACGCGGACCTGCCGGGCGACGTCGATGAGCGGATCGTGCGCGGGCTGGTAGCCGTCGCTGGGCGGATAGGCGGCGGGGCGCTGGAGGTGCGGATTATAATAGGGCGAGCCCGCGGTGGTGTTGAGGACCTTCACGCCGAGTTCGCCGAGGAGCTTCACGAAGGCGAAGGTCTCGGTGAGGTCGATCTCGGTGGGCTTAGCGTGGTTCACGCCGAACGCGTAGCGATAGGGGAGGAGCCCAGCATGTTCTTCCGGGATGCCCGGGCCGAGTTTGCCGGGTTGGCTTAGCGCGGGGTCTGGACGGAAGGGTACCATGTCGAACAGGCTCAGGCGCACGCCGATGTCGATGGCATTGCCGTCGGCCCGGATGCCGGCGATGATGTCACGCAGGATGCGGGTGCGGTTCTCGAAGGAGCCGCCGAACTTGCCCGGACGCGTATGCGCTCCGAGGAATTCGTGCAGGAGGTAGCCGTGGCAATGCTTGATGTCCACGAAGTCGGCGCCGCAGTCGCGGGCCACGCGGGCGGCGCGCACGTAGCAGCGGATCAGCTCCTCGACGTCGGCGTCGGTGAGGACCTGGTCTTGCGAGGTGACGTTGAACTTCTTGTCGAGGATCGGGTGGCGGTAGGCGACGCGGGATTCCCAGCGCTTCTTATCGTGCGGGCGGCAGAAGCGGCCGGAGTGCGTGAGCTGGAAGCCGATGACCAGGTCGTCGACGGAGCCCCAGCGGGCAAGGTGTTCCGCCTTGAGGATGCCGACGAGTTCCGTGATGCCGGCTTGGTTGGCTTCGTTGATGATCAGCTGATTCATGTTCGCCCGACCGTCCGCGCGCACGGCCATGGCCTCTGCGCCGCAGATCAGCTTGGCCCCGCTCGCGCCGAAGCGCTGCCATCGTCGCTTCATCTCCTCGGAGATGCCGCCGGTCGTGGTGCCGTCCCAGCCTTCCATCGGATGGATGGCGATGCGATTGCCGATCGTCTTGCCGTTGACCTTCGTAAGGGTGATCGGCTGCAAGAGGGGATTGCCGGCCCCGGCTTCGATGGTGTCCTCCAAGGGCAGGTCGGCGCCGACGCTGGCGCAATGGGCGCGGAAATCGGCGACGGTCTTGAGCGACGCGACGCGGGTGAGCTTGAAAGGAGTGGTCATGGCGAGGTTCAGCGAGGGATGCCGAGGCGATCGGAGATGCGGCGGGTACGCACCATGGCTTCGGTCATGCGGGCGGCCTCGTCGGCGCCGCGCACGTCCTTGCAGGTCGGGTGCGGCTCCGGGGAGGCGATGACGCCGAGCTGGTGGAGCAGGTGCGCGGTGCTATGCTTGTAGGCGGCGGCGCTGCCCTTGGCATCGAGGCGGAAGACCTGGTCCTCGAGCGACTGGAAGGCTTCGAAGAGCTTATAGACGCGGGTGTCGAAACGGCCGGTGCCGGTGGCGAACTTCTTCCCCGGGGCGCCGTCTTCGAGCCACATGTCCTTCGCGGCGCAGATCTGCGGGGCCGCGCTGCTGGCGGCGCCGATGAGGAGGGGGAGGCCGGTCTTGATCGCGGTGGCGATGCCGTAGTCGTCGCCGCTATGCGGGGTGAAATCGAGCTTCAGGTCCTTGCACATCGCGGCCCAGTAGAGGAAGTGCGGTTCGTCGAGCGTGCTGACCTTGCCGCCCACGAACTTGGGATGGATGGCGAGCTGGTGCAGGAGCCAGGGTTCGTAGGGCGTGGCCCACGGCACGAAGGCGGGCTCGAGCGCGTGCACGATGCCGGGGCGGATGAGCCATTCGGCGATCTGGTAGTAGCCGTCGCGGCGACGTTCGGGGTCGAGCGTGTTCAGCCCCTTCGAGGTCATGATCATCACCTCGCAGTTGTCGTGCGCCTGGACGAGGTCCAGCAGCCCGCGGTAGCGCTCGGGCTTGAAGGTGGTGTCGTCCTGCGCGCCGCGCGCGGTGATGCCGGCGATGAAACGCAGTTCCGGGAAGGCCAGGCGGAACTGGCGGAGCACCTCGGCGTACATCCGGTCGTCGAGGTCGAAGATGTAGCCAGTGTCGGCGTTGAGCACGGGTACGAGTTCGACGCCGTAATGGTCGGCCGCGGCCTTCTGCCAGCGGATCTCGGAAACGAAGCTCTTCCAGTCGGGCTGGCCGTCCCGGAAGGGCAGGAGCACTGCCGAGCAAAGGCGGGCCTTGGTGCGATGGTCGACGAGGGCTTCCTCCGCCGTCCAGGCCCATTTGGTCGCGGACCAAGGGGTCGTCGGCTGCAGGTCCTCGGGGCGATCGATCAGCGGCTTCATCGGGAGAACACCTTACCAGATTCATAGGTGCTTGAAAAACAT
>CAIXQT010000275.1 GCA_903921665.1 uncultured Opitutia bacterium | reverse complement strand
CATCATCCTCATCATCCTTGGTGCGCTCCTGCTCGCCGTGGGTGCGACCGCTTATCTTAGTCCGGGGCTGATTGCTCCGGTGGTCCCGGACGACGACGGCAAGGCTACCGCGCTCAAGCAGCTCAAGGAGGCCTCCCCTCAGGGCGCCGCTTATCCTTCGACCCCCCGTGCCTCCCTCGAAGACAACGTCAAGGAGTGGCTCACGCCTGAGGAGAACGATGACAACTGGGATTACGATCTCTTCACGACCATCGACGTCGTCTGGGATCCTTCCCTGCGCGAGTATGTGCCGCGCAGCCGTAAGGCCGAGGAAATGCCGCCTTTCGGCATCACGCTGGTAGCCGTCGGCTACCCGACCTACCCCTTCATGCTCAGCCATTCCACCCTGGGCCTTGGCAAGAAGGAAGAGGATCGTCTTTTCTCGCTCAAGAACGTGAAGACCAAGCAGTACATCGACGACTGTAAGCTCAATAAGCCGATCCCGGAGGCCCCTTACCTCACGCTCAAGTCCTTCAAGGTCATCAAGGGTAAGGATGCCGACGGCATTCCCTTTGTCCGCAACGTGCTCACCATCGACGACCGTCAGTTCGGCCAAGTGGTCGAAGTCGACGACGAGAAGCCCTTGGAATTCAAGGGGCGCGTGGATATCTTGGTCAATTCCCCGACCGATCCGGCCTGGACGCTTACCTTGCACGCCGTCGGGGATAAGTTCTCCTACAATGGGGCCCAATATGCGGTCAAAGGCATTGACTTGGCGGCCCGCAGCGTGAGTTTTGATAAATCCTTTGCTCTTAACCCCAAGAAGCCGAGGAAGCTCATTTCAGACCCGCAGACGCTGACCGTCCCGGCACCCGTAGCCCCGACTCCTAAGGCGAAGCCTGTCAGCCCAGCTGCCACCAAGGCCGTCACCCCCAAGAACTAATTTCAAAGCCCCAAACTCATGAAAAATCTCCACCGTTCGCAGCTCGCCTGGGTAGCCATCGCCCTCGCTCTTGCCGCAGGCTCTCTTGTCGCCCAAGACGGCGATGCTGCGGCCCGCAAGCCGCAGCTCCTCGCCGAAGCCTTGAAGGCCCGCGATGAAGGTAATCTGCAGGCCGCCAAGGCCAAGTTCGAGGCGATCCTCGCCATCGACGCCAAGGATGTCGGCGCGGCCGAAGGCCTTTCGTCCGTCAATGCCGCCATCACCGAAGCCGAAGCGACCAAGAAGGCCGCCGATGCCTCCAAGCCCTCTGGCGAAGCTCCTAAGGCTGATGCGCCTGCCGCCAAGGTCGAAGCGCCCGCCGCCAAGCCGGCCTCCGCCCTCGAAGAAGTGGCCGCCGTCCATGAGAAGCTTTTCGCCGAAGTCACCCAGGCCATCGAGGCAGCCCGCAAGAAGTCCGCGGCCGGCGACCATAAGGGCGCCCTCGAACTCCTGGACGGCGCCAACGGTGCCCTCCCGGCCACCGCTGCCGCCCAGAAGCTTCGCGACACCATCGCCCTGACCAAGCAGGATATCGTCATCCAGCGTGACGCGGGCGGCGCCTCCGCCGCCCAGGAAGAAGTCAAGCGACTCGCTCAGGCCAACGCCGAGTCCCTCGGTAAGCAAGGCGACGCCATCGCCTCCGCTGAAAGCCTCATCCGCAAGGGTACGGCCGAGTCCATCGACAAGGCCCTGAATGACCTTGAGGTCGCTGAGCGCGCGCTCGGCAACGAGACCCTCTCCAACAAGGGCCTCCGGGACCGCATCAAGGAAGTCAAGGGTTCGGCCGTCGCCCGTCGCACGCTCATCGCGATCGAAGCCCGCGACATGACCAAGGCCACTACGCTCATCGCCCAGTATGCCGATCTGAAGGGTAAGGAAGACCCCAGTGTCGTCCGCCTCCAGAAGGAATTCGCCTCCAAGCGCAACGACCCGACCTATCGCAATGTCGATGAGCTCTCCCCGGGTCTCCGCGTCAAGGACGACAAGGTCAACGAGCTGCTCGTGAAGGGTCGCGCCCGCTACCTCTACGGCGACTACCAGGGCGCCCTCGATGCCTACCGCGAAGTACTTCAGTACCAGCCGAATAATTCCGAATCCAAGGCCTACCAGATTCGTATCCGCCAGATGCTGTCCGAGAACTCCGGCCAGTGGAACCGCGGCGTGACCAAGGGCAAGCTCCTCGAGCTCCTCGATGAGACCTGGAAGCTCCCCGAAGTCTTCAACCGCGAAAACGTCAAGGTCGACGCCGCCAACGGCAACGACCCGATCGTCGAAAAGATGAAGTCGATCCAGCTGCCCGAAGGCTTCGTGGTCCGCGATCAGCCGCTCGACCGCGCCCTCGCCCTCCTGCAGACTTCCGCCGCCTCCTACGACAAGGATCAGAAGGGCGTGAACGTCGTCCTCATCGATCCGGCCAACAAGAACCCGACGGTCAGCCTGCAGCTCCGCAACGTCTCGGTCTATCAGGCCCTCGATTACATCTGCAAGCGGGTCGGCTTCAGCTTCTCCGTCGGCTCCGGTGGCATCATCGAAGTCCGTGAAGATTCCGGCGACAGCCTCCTTGAGACCGAAATCTACCCGCTCTCCACCGCAGCCGTGCTCAAGATGACCGGACTCAGTGCCGGTGGCGCGGGCGCTGGTGCTGGAGCAGGTGGTGCGGCGGCCAATCCCTTCGGTGGCGCCGCCGCCGGTGGTGCCGGAGCCGGCGATGGTCAGCGCCCGGAAGAAGTGGCTATCCGCAACTTCCTCACCCGCTCCGGCGTGGCGTTCGAAGCCCCGGCGACCCTTTCGTACGACGGCACGAACCTCATCGTCTACCAGAGCCGCAAGAATCTGGACCGCGTGAAGAACATCATCCGTCGCTACTCCGACATCAAGCAGGTCCACATCGAGGCCAAGTTCATGGAAGTCGAACAGAAGATCCTGAACGAACTCGGCGTGAACTGGACCTTGTCTCCGACCGCCGGCGGCGGAGGCAACGTGAACGCGGCCTCCAATCTCCGTTCGATCGCCAACGTCTTCCAGTCCAACAACAGCGCCGCGCGTGCGATCACGATCGATGACCCGGCCAATTCCCTGTCGGTCAGCAATCCCCAGACCCCTCCGAGCTTCCCCTCTGGTGCCAATCTTGGCGCCAGCACCGGCAACGCCTACAGCGGTACGGTCGGTTTCCTCGGGAGAGAGACGCT